>CAZRMG010000104.1:2112-8466 GCA_964601095.1 uncultured Melioribacteraceae bacterium
TTCCCAGCTTGTAGAGATTATTAAAAATTTTCTGGGCGGATTACTTCAAACGACTGCTACCAAAAAATAATTTTTTGGCGGGGATAGTTTGGTTAAAAGATGATTTAGGAACAAGGATTAACGATGTTTGATTTTATCATGTTATTAAAACTCGGAATATCGAAACAGAGTGAGCGATAATAAATATGAAGAAGTTTGAATTAGAAGAACGTTTAATTGATTTCTCTGTATTGATTATTGAAATAGTTAATGAACTCCCAAATACAAAGGTGGGAAATCATTTAGCCGGACAATTAGTTCGTTCCGGCACCTCACCAGCGCTAAATTATGGTGAAGCACAGAGCGGTGAATCAAGAAAAGATTTTATTCATAAGATCAAAATTGTTTTAAAAGAATTGCGAGAGACTTTTATCTGCCTTAAAATTATTGATAAAACTCATCTTCTTGGTATGAATAATAAATTGCAAAAAGTCTTAAAAGAGAATGATGAATTAATTGCAATATTTGTTAAAAGTGTAGAAACTGCACAACAAAATTTAAAGAATGATAATAATAATTGAATAATCTTGAAAAATCCCAAATCGTTAATCCTTGTTCTTACTTCGAAAAGAATGTTCGATTGTTAAGTAAGAGCAAAAAAAGAATTTAATAAGTGAATCAAAAAACCAACATAGAAAAACTCTTTGAACTCCGCCCCGTACAGCCGGGCAAGATTTCGGAAATAAGCGAGGCGACCGCATCGTCTTCCGTACCGTTTGCGGAACGTGTAAATTTTCATATCGGCAATCCTGTGCAGGACGATAAACTTACTTTGCATTATCTAAGATCTGTGCTAAATCTTAAAAACAGTATTAATGAAAACGATGTGTTTGATATTAAAACCCTGCGTGATGAACTTGCTTGGGAAGAATCGGATGAAAGAAGAATTGATTTACTTCATCAATTAATAAAGAGCAGCGCACCGTACTCTCCACGAGGCGGATATAATATTAAGAATCCGATTCCGCTTGTTGCCAAAGTACATCAATGGCTTATTAACGACCAGGAAGAACCTCTTTCGTATGACCTCGGCGAGAAATCCGGCAAGCGCGAACTTATTATATCAAGCGGCGGCGTTGAAGAATCGCTGCGTATTTTGTTCCACTCGCTAAATAATTTTTTGATTAATTTGCCGGCAAAGATTTTCTTCTACGGCTGCGGCATTCCTGTTTTCGTAAACGATTTATCTTCGCTTCTTTTTGAAAAAATTCATACAAACGAAAACAACCTCTTCGATACACTCAATAATTTTTTCGAGAGTAATTCCAACACACCTGTTTTTCTTGTTATCGGTATAACACTGCCGGAAGAAATAAGGAGAAAACTCAGAAATATATCTTACGAAAACCCATTGTTCTTTGTTGAAGTAAACAATGCACACAATCATTCTTCGCTTGCGCGTGAAGCAAAATTAAAAAACAAAGTTCTTAGAATTTTAACTCCCTCTTTCATCTCAAAACGATTGGATAATTTTTCTCTGACTTTTATAGCCGGGCACACCGAGTTATTAAAAGTTTTTGAAGCTGTTCATTTCCAGTTGAAAGGTACTCCCAGTTCGTCCGAAATTGTGCTTCTCCAGTATTTATCTCAAAATCACGATGAAATAAAAACCGAAGTAAAAAGTTCAAACGAATTATTTGAAAGTGTACAGGAAGAAATAATAATCAATCCAACGCGGCAGATAATATCGTTTAATAAATCAGGATTATTCGAAAGAATCGAGAGAACTCTTGAAGAAAAAATTGATAGAATTAATTCGGCATCATACAAGATTGAAAAAATAACTTCGGATATAGGTTTAAAAAGCATTCCGGTTTCCGATCATCTTTTAAACAAGGACACGCATTCAATTCTATCGGGTTTGTTTGATAATATCGACAATGAAGAATGGATACGCCAAACGACACAGAGTTTCTTAACTGCTTTTGCGAAAGAACATCCTGAATATTCGTTAAAGAATTTATCCGTTGTTAACGGATCATCGCGCACTGCATTGGGACTTCTCGGTTTTCATTGCGGTATTGAAGAAGTTATCACTTGCGATTTTAGTTGGACATACGAACACTGTTTTCCCAAATCGACATTTATACCGCTCGCCGATAATTTTGAACTTGATGTTAAAGGAATTTGTACTGCGGTTGAACAACGGATTGCGGATTCCGTTCATTCATCAAAAAAGATTGCCGTAGCTGTTAACAACCCGCACAATGCCAGCGGTAAAATATTCCTCGAAAGCGATTTGAAAGAATTGATAGCAAAAGTTTTATCCAAGAATGTTTTTGTGATTGACGACCTGGCTTATCAAAATGTTTTGCCCGAAGATACTTTAAAAGGTCCAAAAACAGTTAAACAGCTTGTCCTTGAACTTGTCGACGAGGGACGCATTTATAAAGATCAGCTTCAAAAAGTAATATCAATTCATTCTCTTTCCAAAACCGATTCTTTCGCAGGCGCACGTTTGGCAGTTATTGAAATTTCAGATGAAGAACTGTCGAGTGTTTTCAAAAAATTAAACGATATAATAAAACCGAACATAGCGGCAATTATAACGGCGTATTTGTTTTACAGGAGTAATTCCGAAACAATAAAAAGTTTTTGGCTTTTACGGAACAGAATTTTTAAAGCAAAGATGAATTCACTCGCGGAAGCGTCGGCTGAATTCCCGGAATCACGTAACCCGTTTAATATTTTTATCCAGCGCCCGCAGGGCAGTATGTACCCGCGAATGGTTATCGATAAACTTCCAAACGGACTTTCGTTAGACTGGCTTTCGTACGGACTTGCTGCGCAGGGAATAGGATTAATACCGCTCGCATCTTTTGCAAGGACTTCGAAAGGATACGAACTCGGAAGAAAATCATTCCGGCTTACTTTAGGCGGAACAGACACGCCTGAAATTCTTTTGCGTAAAACAAGGCGCGTGCTGATTGATTTAAATAGGTTGATAGCCGAAGAAAAATCGAAATACAACAAACAACTATTTGCAGTTAAAACTCAATCTCGGAAATCAAGTAACTCAATTGATAAAGCCGCCGTTCTCTGGAATAATTTTGCAAACGCAATTGAAAAAGAATGTTATAAAACTTCGTCTTATTTGACAAAAGCATTCCCCGATGAAAAAGAGAACAGGATTTTATCGGAAAGATTTTTTGAAAAGTATTTGCAAAGCCGACTTAAAACTTACGCTGATTTATTCAAAGACAATGTCGCAGTATCGAAAGATTTCCTTTCCTTTGTTAAAGGAGATGGAATTAAAAATTTACAGCAGCGGCTGGAATTCGAATTTTATAAAGATGATCTCGAAACCCGGGGAGAAAAATTCCGTAAGCGAACATTTGATAGAACCGTTCACCCAACGCAGATATACGCACTCGATGCCGATATTCTTTTCAATTCTGCTTTCGACGAAATGCTGCGTAATAAATTGCCTGATGTTGCACTTGTTTCTAAAATAAGTAAAACTCTTATTGATGAATACCTCGGCAAAAACATTTCTATCAATTCCGTAAAAGAAGGCGAGGAATTAATTTGCGATTTGCGCTCGATGATTGCTTCCGAAAATTTTGCAATGTTGAATTCCGATTCCTCAAGCCCTGAATTACTTTCATTCTGGGGCGATTGGGACGGCAGCAACCGTCCTTCGGGGCAGGGGCATAGATTGGTTGCCTCGGCGCTTCTTCAAAATGTAATTCAACTTTCGGAAATTATTAAAGCAATATTAGCTGTTGATAAATCTGTTAAAATAAATACACTACTTCTTTCGGAAATTAATCAGCTTGCAAATACGAATAATAATTTCTGGCAGTTATTAAACGAGATTACATCGCTAACAAACCAGCTTGAAAAAAGATACAAAAGCGTTCTGCCTTTCAGCGTTGAATCGAATAAACTGCGCCAGCTCGGCATGAAACTTAAAGTTATGCAGGATCCGCTTATAAAACTTTGGCAGCATAACGACAGCACCGAGCAAAAAATGATTGCAATGCGCAACGAGCGCCGCACAAAGCTTGAGTATTATTTCAGGTTAAACAAGGATTTACGCAAAACACTAAAGGAATTAATTCCCGTAATTATAAAAAATAATTCCAGCGATGAATTGATGCTTAAAGCGGGATTATATAAAGACATATTAAAAAGATTCGTATTAACGCCGCGCATTCATCAAAAATTGATTACGGCAAAAGATCAATTCGCAATTAATACAACTGTACATAATATTGTAGAAATCAACGAGCTGTCCGGCAATTACGGCAACCCCGGAATGGTGATGGCGCTGCAGGTCAGCATGTCAACTAATCCCGATGCATTAATTGCACTCGATAGAAAATTTGTTTCGGAAAGAGAACACGTGCTTAAAAATTCCGACTCAAAAACATTGTCAAAGGTTTGGTCTATTCCTTTGTTCGAAGATTTGGATAATGTTGAAAAAGTTGAAAGCTACCTCGATAAAATTTGGGATTATGCTGTTCAAAGCAGGAGTATTGCGCAGGAACCAAAAGAACGTTTTGCAGAAATTATCTGCGAAGTTTTTGTAGCCGGTTCCGATTTAAGCCAGCAAGTTGGTCAAACTTCATCTTCGCTTTTATACAATACTGCAAAACATAAAACTATTGATTGGCTCGCTAAAAAAGGTCTCGTTGAAAATGTTAGAATGAAACTCGGCAGCGGCGAACCTATGCAAAGACAAGGCGGGTATTATGCAGAGTTTTCAAGCAAACCTGCTTTTATTCCAACAGAAGAAAATATTAAAAGATTTAATTCGTTCCTCGAAGAATCAACTGTTAAAAGTACCGAGTTTGCAATTAGTCCTTTGCACGGAGTTTTTGCGGGCGGCGATCTTAGAACATTGCAAAGCGCGATATCAGAAAAGATGCGCCATCTGCGCGTTAAGGATTTGGCTCAATTGCTTTTTCATTTAAGAAAAACTCAAGAGTATTATCATTCGGAATTGATACGCGCCGCAGAACCTTTTATCGATACACGGCTTGTGTACGAATCTAAAAGTCTGAAAGAACTTGAAAGATTAACTCTCGGCAAAAAAGACGAATTGTTCGAAGCGTTTGCCGATTTATCTAAAAAGAATTTTCAACAGATCGTTTACGGAAGCTCCGATGATGTTGTAGGCATTCATATAATTTCATATTTCTTATCGCGCGCTACACCTGTTTTAAGAGACAGACCCGTTGAACGCCCGACGCGCGGCGGGGGAGAAGACCGCGGGCAAAAAATTCTTGAACGCATTGCATCTACAATTCCGCTTTCAAAACACGGAAGTTTGCTGCGGGCTATTAGTCATAATAAAGCGCAGACTTTTATGCTCGGCATAAACCAATTAACAACGGGTTTATTCCGCGCGTTAAATCAATTTTCGCAGCAGGAATTTGTCGGCGGCTCCGGCTATCTTTATTTAAGCGATAGGATTTTGCCGCGTTTGCCTGTTTATGAAATTCTTCACACCATTAGAATTTTCCAGGATAAAGAATTAAACATTGTCCAAAAATTTTCGGATTCTTTCCCTGCAGGAATAACGGCTTTTACTCTTTTGCGCGAAGACATGGATTCTCTTCAAATGTTTATTCCGATGTTTCAAAAAGAATTATTACGCCGGCACGGTATTGATGTTTCGGAATTTTTCAAGAACGATAAATTTATTACAGAACTTTTGCCTACAGTCCGTCCCGATCTCGCGGTTTTACTTCAGCCCGATATTTTTAATACAGAAGCCGAAAATGTAATACAGGGAATTAAATACGAAATAGATAAAAACTGGCTTGATGAATTTGCGCGGCTTCTTCGTGTGCCGCGACAGATACGTTTTTGGCGGAGAAAAATTTTAGCGCTTTTAGAAGAGCCAGTTAAAAACCAGGTTAAATCTTTTGTTGAACTTGCAGTAGCTTTAAATCGACTGTCGAAAGATGTTGATGCAAAAGAGTTTGTTTTGAAAAGTCCCGCGCTCACAAAAAGCAAGGTTGAATCTTCTCTTTCAAGTTTATTGGGCGGAAGCATAGACGATTCCATGCGCCAATTTTTAACAGCGGCTGTTCAATATTTAACAAGATTGCCCGCCGAGCAGGTTGAAGTGCCGGTTGATATTGTCCGCGCACTAAAAGAAGTTGAAAGAATTTTAAGAATAGACGAGCAGGCATTAAGCAAGAACAAGCAGGAACTTCTTAATTTTTATCTCGCGCAAATTTCACGCTACGTTGGCGATAACGGATAACCACCCCCTGTGTCCCCCTCCTTAATTTAAGGAGGGGGATTAAGGGGGAGGTTTACACTTTAGCGAAAATGTAATAACTTACCTTCGTAATATTT
>CAZRMG010000105.1:0-8442 GCA_964601095.1 uncultured Melioribacteraceae bacterium
ATTATTTACGCAACTCCACAAACGAGAGAAATTGCAGAAATAACTCTGCATAACGCGGTAAGTATAATTGCACAAAATGAACCGACTGATTCTAATTTCAAAATATATTCCCACGGGGAAATTGATTTTCTCGTTCGCTTTATGCGTGATACTAAATATGATGAGGAAATTTTAATAACCGGGATGCGGCACTCATCTTCGGAACCGATTAAGATAAAATTTATTGATGCCGGGCATATTCTCGGTTCGGCAGGAATTTTAATTGAGCACAACGGTAGAAAATTATTTTATTCAGGCGATATTAATTTATCCGATCAAACAATTATGAAAGGGACTGAGCTAAAAGGTGTAAAAAATATTGACGCATTGATTTTAGAAACAACTTACGGCGCAACCGATTCTGAGAAACTCGGTTCATGGAAAAGTGAATTACTGCGTTTGGCAAAAAGTGCGAATAAAATTTTGAATGGCGGCGGTTCAATTTTAATTCCCGTTTTTGCTCTCGGAAAAACCCAAGAAATTTTAGCATCGATTTTTTATTTAATGCAAAAAGGAAAACTTTCCGAGACAAATATTTATACCGGCGGGGTATCAAAACAAATATCAAGAATTTACGATCGAAATAAATATCTTGTAAATAGATCGAAACCGGATTTTGAATTTAAATACATTCCGCAAATTGATTTGTCCAACGTTGATGACTTTAACGAATTCAAAAAAAATCCGGGTATAATTTTAGCCGCAAGCGGAATGATGATTGAAGGAACAGCATCATATAAACTTGCAAGTTATTGGCTTAAACAGGAAGGATTTGCAATTTTTGGCGTCGGCTATATGGATGAAAATACTCCGGGTTTTAAAGTAATGAACTCAAAAAAAGGCAGCGAAATACAAATCGGAGAATTCAGCGAAAAAGTTAAAATTAATTGTGATGTGGAAAAGTTTTATTTTACCTCGCATTCTAAAAGAGAAGATTTGCTAAGAGTTGTTGAACATACAAATCCTAACCGTGTAATTCTTGTGCACGGAGAATACGATTCGAAAGACTGGATCGGTTCAAATATTCTTCAAAAGTTTTCTCATATAAAAATACATTCGGCAGAAGTTGAAAGATCGATTTATTTTTGATAGCTGAAAGTAAAAGAACGCAGATTTATTATGATCGTTTATGAAAAATAATTATGATATTTCAAGGCATAATGTTATTTATTAATTTAATAAATGATTTACACTTGTCGTTTCAATAATTATATTGTAACTGTATTCTGGGTGAACAATGAACGAAAACATTTCTTATGCCGGCTTCTGGAAACGCTTCCTCGCTTATATACTCGATAAACTAATTTTAAGTTTTGTAACAAGTATCTTGTTTATTCCAATTTGGTTTTTAGGTTTGGTAGGAATAATTATGAATACGGAGGATAGTAATTTCGAAAAATTTACTTCCGTTGCAAATCAGCATAGTTGGGATGATGAATTTTCTGTTGCAATGTTGTCGGCTGCAGTAATCGTGATAATCATAATAGTTTTACTAAATATAATACTCGAGTGGTTGTACTTTGCGTTTATGGAATCTTCATCAAAGCAAGCTACGTTTGGTAAAATAATAGTTGGTATTGTCGTAACTGATTTGGAAGGGAATCGAATTCCTTTCGCTAAAGCTACGGGAAGATACTTCGGTAAATTTCTTTCTGGTTTTATTCTTGGAATCGGTTACCTTCTTGCGGCATTCACAGAAAAAAAACAAGCTTTGCACGATATCATTTCTTCATGTCTTGTTGTCGATAAATTTAATTTCAAGAACAATATGTATAATTATTAAAGAGGTTAATATGAAAGCGAAGATTAAAATCCTTTTACTCTTTGTTTCCATATTGTTGATTCCTTCGTGCAACAGAATTAATGATCCGGAGTTTGAAGATGTTTTTGTGGTAAATCCGGTAGAGCCATCCTCATTGAAAATATTTTCGCCCACATATCAGGAAGTTGTTCAACCCGGATCAACACTCAATATTAAATGGAATTTTCCAGACGATATAGAATATGTTCAGATTTCGATTTATCGCAAAGAATCAAAAACTGAATTAATCTCCATCAAAACCGAAAATACAGGTTTATATGAATGGAAAATACCGGACGACTTTAAAATGTCCGTTCACTATAGAATCAACATCGCGTTATATAATACGCCTGTTGTGAATAAATTCAGCGAATATTTTTTTATTCTGAAACCTAATAGCATCAATATGGGAAAGGAGGAAATATGAAGTATCTAAAATTATTTTTGATTTTATTTTTAACTGTTGTCGTTATTACAAATGTACATGCACAAGCAAAAAAGTCGTCGTTAAAACAAGTTCAAAAAGAAGAACCGGCGCCTCCTCCTCCACCGCCGCCAACCGATGGAGTATTTATTCATATATCATCTGGAATTGAAAATCCACATAAAGTTTTGATGGCTTTGACGATGGCGCTTAAAATGTCGACAGACAAAGATGTGTATGTTTATCTTGATATTAACGCCGTAAATATTGTTTTAAATAATGCAAAAAGTTTGGAGATGCCGAAGTTCGAATCATCAAAAATAATTATTGATAAACTAATTGGGAAAGGTGTTAAAGTTGCCGTGTGCCCAATATGTCTTGAAGTTGCAAATAAAACTCAGTTCGATTTGATGAAAGGAGTAATACTTGCGAACAAAGATGACTTTTTTAATTTTACGCCCGGAAGAATTTTATCATTAAGTTATTAAAAAAATCAATCCGGTCGGTTAATATCCGACCGGATTTCCCCCCTAGTTTCGCATCAGCATACGTATCAGAATTTTACAAACGAAAGTTCCTGAACTTTATCAGGATGCAATTCCAGGTATTTATGCCACAAATGCGCAAGATAAAATTTCTCGCTCATCTTTCTAACCCCATCCTGGTTATTGAAAAGTGCTGTTCTTTTAACCATGTACACACCTTGTTCATCGTCAATCTTAATTAACGATAAAGCGGCTACAATTCTTGCGGCGTAACAATTGTCGCATCTTAAAATTTCCATTAAAGGTAGCACTGCTTTTTGAGATTTAATTTCGCCAAGATAATAAGCGCAACTAACTTTTAATCCTTCGGTATTGCTTTTAAGTCCCTGCAGCAGATTTGATTCAATTACTGAATATTTTTCTTTTACAACAGGATTTGATGGATCAATGCCTTGAGAAGTAACAACAGTTGTAAATAAAACTAATACTGCCAAAACGAACGATAAATATTTTGCGGTTTTCATCTTTCCCCCCGAAAAGAATGTTGTTGATTTATTTAAGAACAATTCTTGTATCTATGGCTTGAGACGCAAACAGTTGTAAATTAGTTGCATGTAGGAACTGTTTTATACCTAACAGTTCATGTAGGAAGGAAATGATTGAAATATATTTTGCTTTTCAGCCGTCTGATTTTAATTCTTTAAATATATTCACAACTCTTCTTGAAAATATTATTAAGAAAATAATCATCAAGCTGAATAGAATCCATTTAAACATTTTAGTTACCTCAAATTTTCATTTATATAGTAGTGCAAATTTCCCGGATTTTAAGTGCTGAAAATCATATCCATTAACCACTTATATTATCGAAAAAATTTAAAGTAATTTTAGTCTTAGGGCTTCCAGTTTGTAAAAGAAAAAATTAACACTTTGTAGTCAATTGTAAGAAATTCTTAACCTTGTAAAATTTTGTAACTCTGTGTAACCGTATTTAATGTTAAATGTTGATTTAGTGTTTATGTTTGATAAGAAAGATTAATAAAGACAGCTATATCGTGATTGGAAATAATAATTGTAAAATATAATTAGGTTGATAAATAATAATACCGTATGTTTGTCCCCGAAAGGCAGTAAGTTTAGATGTACGTGTAGATGTAAACGCAATTCGTTTTACCCCACTGTAGATTCAAAGCCCTGTCAAAAACAAATTATCAATTATTATTAAAGGAGCACTGTTATGGCAGAGCGCAAACAAGGATCAGTTAAATGGTTCAACAGCACTAAAGGTTTTGGTTTTATTCAACAAGCAAGCGGAGAAGATGTATTCGTACACTTTAAAGCAATAATCGGCGACGGTTATAAATCTCTCGAAGAAAACGACAAAGTTGAATATTCTGTTACTCAAGGTCCAAAAGGACTTCAAGCTGCAGACGTTAGAGTTATCTAATAATATTTTATATAGAACTTTAAAGCCCTCCTTCGCGGAGGGTTTTTTGTTTTAAAACGGATAAAAAAAGTTTAGGTGAATTTGTACTATCAAAACATTTTAAAGAATTGATAGCAACAATGATTACGTTGTTACAAAAAAATCAACCATCGATTGTTTTTATTTTTAAATAAAAAATATTCCCTTTGGGATTGTTCGGAAGAACGCCAATTTCGGCATCATGAACTTCGGCTACCGTTTTTGAGATCGCCAAACCCAAACCTTTTCCGTTGAAACTATTTATATCAAGTTGAATGTTGCGTCCGAAGATTAAGTCTCTATCTTTTTCATCAATTGTATTGCCGAAATCAATTATTTCGACAATAACTTCTTTGCCGATCCGGTTTGAAGATATTATAATTTTACCCCCGTCTTCAGCGTATTTATAAGCATTGTCAACAAAATTTTTGAATATCTCAATTATAATCGGGTTTGCGTAAATAAAAACATCTTCCTTAAAATTATTTATTATTTTAATTCTCGAATTAGCAAATACGGTTTTCTGTTCACTTATAACTTTTGCAACTATTTTACGAAGATTTAGCTTCTCTTTTTGAATATCTTCGCCGTTTGAAATCATAGATAAAGAAGTTGCGTTTTCGAGAACACTCATCAAGTTTTCAACACTACGGTCAACCATTTTTACCATTTCATCCCTGGGATATTCATCGCGAAGCAAGCCCGCAAATCCTTTTATTGCACCTGCGGGGTTTTTTAAATCATGCGTGATAACATCAAGTAAAAGTTTTTTCATTTTATTTTCTTTACCAAGTTCTTCGTTTATTAATCGGTGCTTGTCCAACGATTCACGTATTGCATTTTCAATTTCGCGTCTTTGCTCAATTTCCTTTTTTGCAAGATTAAGCTCGTGTTTAATTTCAGCTACCTGTTTTAGTATCGAAAGTATTGGACGTGTTTCCGATTCTATATTTTGTTTTGAATTCTCCCAATAGACATAAATCATAAGAAAAGGGAATGCAAAAAGAGATATTATAAACCGGCTTATCAATGTCCCTTGTAATATATAACCAAAATCGGGTTCGCCGGCAAAAGCTAAAATATTGAACAATACTACATCCAACCACATTACTCCCAACAATGTTATGTATGATCTTAACCAAAGACTGATATTAATCTTAAGATTGCCGAGATACTCCCACGCGATTGCGAGAAAAATTAAATCCACTGCGGTTGTGAATATTGAAGCCGAATTGATCCTAAAACTCGGCATAGGAATTTTTGCCAGCGGCGGTACATCCGAAAGCTGCAATTGTGTATTTATTACCACTGAAATTATAGGCACTAAAATAGAAACAACTATTATTGTGGAAATTGCTATGCGCGTTGCCTTGATACCGTCGAAAACATAAATCACAAACACCGACAGTAGAAGCGATGTATAAAAAACAGTAGAGCCGACCAGAAATGTTAAGCCGAACGCTTCCACTTTTATGCCCGCATCTGTAACCCACGACATAACCGCTGTTATCCCGCCGATTAATGCATAAAAATGATATAACCCGAATCTATGTCTTAACGAATGCGAAAATAAAACAAGCAGGTAAACCGATAATGCCTCTATTACAAGTATTAAAATGTTTTCGTTCATAATTATTGTTTTGCCTTTTGATGATCTACAATGAAAACCGTTTTTCCTGAATTAATATAACGGAATTCATAAGCTAATATTCGAAATAAATTGAAACATGTTTAGCGGATTAAAACAGATAATGAATTCCAATTGAACTTATTATAAGAATTTTAGCTTAACAAAGATATTGATGGCTTTTTATTTATTCTAAAACTAAATTATTGCGCAATAAAAAATATGAGGTAAGTATGAACGGACCTTTATCTAAAGATATGCTTAAAAAAATGAACGCTTATTGGCGAGCGGCAAATTATTTGTCGGTAGGACAAATTTATTTATTTGATAATCCTTTGCTTAAAGAAAAACTAAAATTGAAACACGTTAAGCCACGCCTTCTTGGGCACTGGGGAACAACACCGGGTTTAAATTTCATTTATGTTCATCTTAATAGGATAATTAAAGAGAATGATTTGGATATGATATATGTAACAGGACCCGGTCACGGCGGACCTGGTTTGGTTGCAAACACATATCTCGAAGGAACATACAGTGAATTATATCCGAATATAACTCAAGATGAAGTTGGTTTACAAAAGTTATTTAAACAATTTTCATATCCCGGCGGAATACCGAGCCACGTAGCCCCAGAAACTCCCGGCTCAATAAACGAGGGCGGGGAATTGGGATATTCATTAGCTCATGCTTACGGTGCTGCTTTTGATAATCCGGATTTAATTGTTGCTTGCGTTGTCGGCGACGGCGAAGCTGAAACGGGAGCTTTGGCCACAAGCTGGCATTCGAATAAATTTCTTAACCCGGTTCACGACGGAGCTGTTCTTCCTATTCTACATTTAAATGGTTATAAAATTTCAAACCCAACTGTTCTTGCCAGGATCAGTAAGGAAGAACTTGAATGTTTATTCAGGGGATACGGATATAAACCTTATTTTGTTGAAGGCGACGAGCCGGATAAAATGCATCAACTTATGGCTTCTACTTTGGATCAAGTTGTTTTAGATATAAAAGAAATACAGGAAAAAGCACGAACCAAAGGTTTGAAAACACGTCCCGTTTGGCCGATGATTATTATGAATACTCCGAAAGGATGGACGGGTCCTTCAAAAGTTGACGGTATTCAAATAGAAAATACTCATCGTTCGCACCAAGTGCCTCTATCTGAATTAAGTTCTAAACCCGATCATCTTAAAATGCTTGAAAAATGGATGAAGAGTTATAAGCCCGAAGAATTGTTTGATAAAAACGGAAAACTAAAACCGGAACTCGCCGAACTTGCGCCGAAAGGTAAAAAGAGAATGGGCGCTAATCCAAATGCAAACGGCGGATTATTGCTGCATGATTTGAAAATGCCGGACTTTAGAAGTTATGCAGTTGATGTACAAAAGCCGGGTACTGTTGAAGCTGAGGCAACGAAAGTGATGGGCAATTTTGTGCGCGATGTTATGAAATTAAATTGGGATGAACGCAACTTCAGAATTTTTGGACCGGACGAAACTGCTTCAAATCGTCTTTCTCCTGTTTTTGAAATTACAAACAGGGTGTTAATTGGAGAAATTTTAAAGAACGATGATCACATTGCTTACGAAGGAAGAGTTGTTGAAGTACTTAGCGAACATTTATGCCAGGGCTGGCTGGAAGGTTATTTGCTTTCAGGAAGACACGGATTGTTTTCATGTTATGAAGCGTTCATTCATATTATAGATTCGATGTTTAATCAACATGCAAAATGGCTGAAGGTTACGCAGGATATTCCATGGCGGCGCCCGATTGCTTCATTAAATTATTTGTTAACATCCCACGTTTGGCGGCAGGATCATAACGGGTTCAGTCATCAAGATCCGGGTTTCATCGATCATGTTGTTAATAAAAAAGCAGATGTAATACGCGTTTATTTACCGCCGGATGCCAATACTTTATTGTCTGTTACAGATCATTGTTTGCAAAGTAAAAATTATGTTAATGTTATTGTAGCGGGCAAACAACCGGCTTTACAATGGCTTGATATGGATTCGGCAATTAAACATTGTACTGCAGGTTTGGGTATTTGGAAATGGGCAAGCAACGACGAAGGCGGCGAACCGGATGTTGTTTTAGCTTGTGCAGGCGATATACCTACACTTGAAACTTTGGCAGCCGTTGATTTATTAAGAAATTATTTCCCCGAATTGAAAGTACGCGTAATAAATGTTGTTGATTTAATGACACTTCAACCGAGCAGCGAACACCCGCACGGTTTAAGCGATAAGGATTTTAATTTATTATTCACGGAAGACAAACCTATTATTTTTGCTTTCCACGGCTACCCCTGGTTGATACACCGTTTAACATATAGAAGAACAAATCATAAGAATTTGCACGTGCGCGGATATAAAGAAGAAGGAACAACCACAACTCCTTTTGATATGGTTGTTCTTAACGAACTTGATAGATTCCATTTGGTTATGGATGTTATCGACCGTGTGCCGGGATTGGGTTCGCATGCAGCTTATGTTAAACAAACATTGCGTGATAAATTAATTGATCATAAAAATTACATATCGCAGCACGGCGAGGATATGCCCGATATAAGAAATTGGAAATGGAATTCACCTGAAACAA
>CAZRMG010000106.1:0-8317 GCA_964601095.1 uncultured Melioribacteraceae bacterium
AGAGCCCGGTTAAGCCGGGCTCTCTTTGTTTAAATACTTGATGTAGAATATTTACACATAATTAATTGAGACACCTGAAAAATTCTGAAATGTCATTTCGATGGAGCGACTCGCCTCGATTAGATCTCGAGTCGAAGCGGGAGCGACTGAGAAATCTTTCTAAATTCAAAGACTTCTCCCTCCTGCCTTGCCGGCAGGGCAGTCGAAGTGACAAAGTATATTTTTCAGGAATTTCTATTTATTAAAACGCCCAATTAACAATCGGGAATACAGGAAATTGTCCGCCGGTTTTAATGATATTAATAAGACCAATCTGTAATCCCTTCTTCATATTAGCCGCGTAGTTTACAAGTCCTAATTGAACTCCGCTTAAGGAACCTGCATAATTTACCAATCCCCACTGTAAACCTTCGAAACTGCCATGAGTAATGTTTGCACCGTTATTCTGCCAGCCGACAAAATCAGATTCTACTATTCCAACCATACCGAACTGAACTCCTTTTGAAACACCGGAAGTCGTATGATTAACCAAACCCCAATCAAGTCCCGATACTGTTTTGTTCTTGCCGTAAAGCAGGCTGATTCTTAAACCAGTTATAGAAGTATTTTCGTCAAAAATTTGTATGGGATTGAATAAAGCAAGCTGAACCGGTTTATCCTGTGCTGTAATTTTACCTGCAGTAATAAATAACATCATACAAATTGTGGCAATTGAAAATAAATGTGACTTTTTCATGTTTGTCTTCCATTAGTTGAGAAATAAATATGATAATCCTTATCTGATCTACCAATAAATTGAAAGCAAATTTATGAAAATATTATTTATTAATTCATTGATGTTTGTTATATTCAAGAGGAAATAAGAAGAAAAGTAGAGTATTTGTAATCTATCATATTTATGATGTGCCATGTTTAATGCGATATTATTTTATAGCCGCAGCTCCATCCCTTTTATTTAGAAAGTATTTTTTAGTTATATAAACTTAAAGCCGGTGAATACTTATTGAATTCAACGGGAAACAGTTGATAACTTATAAGAATAAATTCTTAAAAGTTTTTAAAAAGTATTTCTAAAAAACAAATCTTTTTGACTACTTAAGTCAAACCAATTATTAATTCGGTGGTGTCATGAAGCTAAAAAAATATTTATTAAACGTTTCTATTATTATATCATCTTCCTTCGTTTTTAGTTTATATGCGCAGGAGGCTCCGCCTCCAATTACATGGGGTGAAATCCCGCGCGAAAACTTAGAGATGAAAACCTTTCCTTCCGATACAAACGCATCGGCTGTAATTTTATGCGATTACGGCGAATCAAAATTTAATAATGATTTTAATATTGTTTTTAACAGACACCAAAGGGTGAAGATATTAAGCACTAAAGGATATGATTGGGGAACATATTCGATAGTGCTATACACCGTTAGTAATGCTGAAAAAATTAGGGATGTTAAAGGAACTACCTATTGGCTTAATGAGAAAGGAGAAGTTGAAAAAAGTGAATTAGTCGAAGATGATGTTTTTAAAGAGGAATTAAGTGATAGATATACAAGGTGTAAATTTACACTTCCCAACCTGAAGCCGGGTTGTGTTATTGAAGTTAATTATAAAATAGTTTCGGACGACCCATTTTATATGAAGGGATGGGTATTTCAAAGATCGGAACCCGTGCTTTGGAGTGAATATAGAATTACTCATCCCAAAATGATCGGCTATGCCATTGTACCTTTCGGTTACGAAGATTTTGCCGTGCATGAAAATCGTTTTGTAAATCAACGCTTCAGCGGAGCGGCTTTAAGATTTGTCGGCGATGATTTCGTGGAATGCCTGCAAAGACGTTGGGCGGTTCAAAATGCACCCGCAATCCGGGAAGAACCCTATATAACAACTGTCGAAGACTACCGCAATAGAATTGATGTCCAACTGTCGGGGTATGGTATTAATGGAAGGATTACAGAAGTATTAAAGGATTGGAAATCACTGGTTGAAGAGTTGATTGAATCTGAATACTTCGGTGATAATATTGACGATACAGGGGAAGTTACGGACGCTGCAGTAAGAATTACAAAAGGTTGTACCTCTAACGATGAGAAGTTAAATGCTATTTATAATTGGATTTCAAGTTCAATTACTTGTTCGGAAAGAAATACAATTTATGCGCACGAATCCGTAGATGATGTGCTTGAGTCTAAAAAAGGAAACTGTGCTGAAATTACATTTCTACTAATTTCTATGCTTAAAAGTATTGGAATTGAAGCAGAGCCAATTATTACAAGTACCAGAAGCAACGGGATGATTCAAAAAAGTTATCCGATTGTTTCACAATTTAACCATGTCTTTGCAAGGGTTAAGATTGATTCGCAATATGTTTTTATAGATGCTACAAATAATTTAAGGCCAATTGAATTGCTTCCGAGTGAAATCCTTAATGTAACCGGACTTGTTATTAAAGAAGGTGAACCTGAATGGGTTAAAATCACTACTTCTAAAGCGAGTGTGTATTTATCAAATGTATCAATACAACTGTTTGAAGATGGCAACATTGAGGGATCAATTGATGATATGTATTATGATTACGGCGCATTGAACGCGCGCGTAAATTTGAAAGATAAAAACGATAAAGAAATAGCCAAAGAGTTTTTTGATACGGATATAAATGGTTTAACAGTTGATTCATTAGAAGTATTCAATAAGGAAGAGATTGCTTTCCCGGTAAAATTAACTGCAAAAATAAACTCTCCCGGCTATGCCATGACTAATGGCGATATGATTTATATTAATCCGCAAATTGTGCATCGGACAGAAGAAAATCCTTTTAAAACAAAGATTAGAAAATACCCGATAGATTATTCTTATCGGCGTTCATTTACAACTAACGTTAGCATTGTTATTCCTGATGGCTATGAGTTAAAGGAAAACATTAACAAAAAAAATCTGAAAGCTACTCCAAACCTTGCAAGTTACATAAGAGAAGTTAGTGTTCAAGGTAATAAGATAGAAATTCAAGCAAAATTTGACATAAAGGTAACTCAAATAGAACCCAAGTATTATGAACGAATTAGGTATTTCTATACTACGTTTGTAGCAGCTCAAGCCGAGCAAATTGTTTTAACGAAGAAAAAAACTATTCATGTGCAAAGCACAGAAACAAAGCAAGCCGATATAACAACTACTAGCAAAACAAGCGCAAAGGAGAAGAAATGAAAAATCAAATTTTCGCGTTTCTTTTCTTTGCTCTTCTTGTAAATTGTTATGCATGGGGTAAGCAGGAATTTAAGAGCATGAATTATGCAGTTTCACTAATACCAAACGGTCTTCGCAATGATGCAAAGGCAGTAACTCGCCGGCACAAATCTATTTTTGAAGTTAAAGATAAAAGTTATGCCGTCGAAAAAGTTGTACACGCAATTACCATATTTAATAAAGATGAGCGGGATAACGGTGTAATTGTTATCAACTATGATAAGTTTCGTGAAATTGAAGAGCTTGAAGGAAAAATATATGATGCAAACGGGGAAGAGGTATACGAATTGGAAAGTGGGGACATAAAAGATTACAGCGATTTCAGTTCCTATTCCCTGTATGATGATTCGCGGGTTCGTGTTGCTGAAATGTATTACGACATTTATCCCTACACGGTAGAGTTCTATTATGAAATATCTTACAACGGTTATTTAGGATGGCCTAAATGGTATGCGCAAAGCAACCTGGACCCGGTTCAGGAAAGCAGCTTCGAAGTATTAATGCCTGAAAACAAAACATTAAGGTACTGGTGTAATGTTGATTCTGTTAAACCAAGCATAAATCAACAGGGCGACAAAATTTCATATTTATGGAAAGCTCAAGATCTGCCCAAACTCTCAAGAGATGTCGTGGGGGATGATATTGAAGATATTACAACTATAGTTTACATCTCCCCCGATAAATTTGAAATTGAAGATCGGCCGGGTGATATGACTTCTTGGAAAAATTTCGGAAGCTGGTGTTATAATCTTTATAAAGAGAAAGATAATTTACCGGAAGAATCTAAAAAGGAAATAAATTTACTTATCAAACCGGAAGACAACACGATTCAAAAAATTCAAAAGCTTTATACTTTTATGCAATCGCGTACAAGATATGTAAGCATCCAGCTCGGTATCGGCGGCTGGGAACCCTTTGATGCTAAATTCGTTCATGAGCACGGTTACGGAGATTGCAAGGCCTTATCGAGTTACATGATAACTCTATTAAAAGAAATTGGAATCGAAGCATTCCCGGTTTTAATTAGATCGGGAGATCATAGGTATCCAATGATAAAACATTTTCCAAGCAATCAATTCAATCATGTGATTGTTTGTATTCCAATTGAACAAGATACGCTTTGGTTGGAATGTACGAGTCAAACAATTCCTTTCAATCACTTAGGCAGAGGAACTGAAAATCGACCGGCCTTAATGATTACTCCAGATGGAGGAGTGGTGGTGAATACGCCTGTAAGTAATCCGAATGATAATACGCAATTCAGAAAAACAATTGTTAGTCTTACGTCAAGCGGGACTGCTGAGGTTAATGCAATTGTAACCTGGAAAGGCAATCAACAAGGCATGATTCGTAATATAATAGAAGATAAATCACCTAATGAAATTGAAAGATGGGTAATGAACTCTCTCGATATTCCTAATCTGGATTTAAAAAATCATTTAATAAGCGGAATGGATACACCGGAAAACGGTATTACCCTAACTACAAATTGTTTAGCCAAGCGTTATGGTGCTGCTACAGGCAACAGGCTTTTTTTTCATCCAAATATGATGGAAAAAAGAACATACGTTCCACCTAATATTGACAAACGATTATCGCCGATTAGATTTTACTATCCGTATTATGATGTTGATACTGTTATTTATTCAATACCAAATGAATTTATTATTGAAATGCTGCCGAAGGAAACGATGCTGAATTCTTCATTTGGTGAGTTTGTTTCCAAAACGGAGTTAAATACCGACGGCAAAATTGTATTTACAAGGTCTTTGAAAATCGAGGAATATGAAATTTCAGCCGACTCTTATCCCGAGTATAAAAATTTCTTTTCAGAAATTGTTAAAGCTGATAGAATGCAAGTTGTACTTGTAAGAAAAAATCATTGATTGTCAGATTTTTTTTAAAAGATTATTAGGAAGATTGAAGAAGGTAGAGCAGTTTGTACGCTTGGTGTAAATATCTTCTTATTGCTAGATACTTTTATTTGAATTATTCATAGAAGAAAAAAATATATTTAACAAATTATATAATGAACTAAAAAATAATTATGAAAATCTTGGAGAAAATCTAATGAAACGGGGAAAAGCTCTTATTGCAGTTTTAGTACTTGTATTATTTCAAACAAACGTTTTGCTTGCCCAGGAAAATTGGTCGTTAAAATGGGAGAATACAGGAGATTATTCAGTATGGAAAGTTGTATATAGCCCGGATGGTAATAAAATTTTAGTTTGTAATAACAACTATGATGTAAAATTATACAACGCAAATGACGGATCTCTCATTTGGTCGAAATCCTATTTGTTGGGTAGTGGCAGTACTCCGCAATTTTCGCCTGACGGTAGTAAGATATTTCATGTACTCGGGTCAAAGATTTCTATTGTGGATGCCGCTAACGGAAATTTAATAAGGTATTTAAGTCATTCTATGGATATTGCTAGTTTTTGTTTAAGTCCCGATGGTAAAAAAATTGCGGCCACCGACCAGGAAGATTTTAAAACATTGGACGTTGAAACCGGAGTTGCAGAATGGACGTTGTTATTGAATAGTTATGCAAGAGCAATGACGGAACAAAAATATTAACAAACACCGCCGATAACTTTATAAAATTATGGGATGCAACAACACATGAAGTATTATGGTCAAAAAATTCATCAAATCTGTCGGAAACGGTTTTTAGCCCCGACGATAGTAAAATACTATTCAATGTTGGAACTTCAATTCATTTATTGAATACAAACGACGGCAGTGAAATATGGACTAAAAATTATGTCGGCGGAGTGCAGTCAATACATTTTTGCACCGACGGCTCTAAAGCTGTCTTTGTTGAAAGTCACAATATTAAGATGGTTAATACAAACGACGGCAGTGATATATGGACAAAAAGCAGCCCAAGTTTTGGAATTGTACCCAACCAAATGGGAGATAGAATTGCATCAAGAGGAAGTGATAATGGTATAAGAGTTTGGGATGCGAGCGACGGTACATTACTTTGGAAGGGATATCACGATGGTACAATTTGGGAGATTGCTTTTAGCCCGGACGGCAAAAATATTGCAACCGGGAGTTCAGATAAAAAACTTAAGGTATGGACGCGGGAGAAATTATTATCGTTGAATAACCCTAACAATAATTTTAGATATAAATATACATCTGTAATGAATATAACGTGGTCAAGTACCAACATCACTAATGTAAAAATAGAATACTCAATTGACAATGGAACAAATTGGACTACAATAGTCGATAATATACCGGCGGCAAATGGGTCTTATGATTGGACTGTTCCCAAAACGCCATCTCTTCAATGTTTGATAAAAATTAGCGACAGCGATAGTTTGGCAATAAACGATACAAGCGAAGAAACATTTGAAATCTTTCAGTCGTTAACTTTAACTAGTCCAAACGGTGGTGAAGTCTGGAAAGGGGGCACGTATCAAGATATTACCTGGTTAAGCGATAGCGTTTCCACAGTATCAATCCAATATTCGATTGATAATGGAAACAATTGGCATTTGATTGCAAATAATATTCCGGCAGATGAGAAAAGTTTCTCATGGCGTGTACCTTATTTGAATTCGCAGCAATGTAAAATAAAAATTGTTGATTTGGACAATCCTATTATCAATGTCGAAAATGAGAATGTATTTGCTATTTACAGAGATCTTGAATTAACAAGTCCAACCGGCGGTGAACAATGGGAAGTAAATACCTTACAAAATATTTCATGGACAAGTATAACAACTGAAAATATAAGGATTGAACTAAGTACGGATAGCGGCGCAAATTGGACAACAATAGTTCAAAG
Source organism: uncultured Melioribacteraceae bacterium (assembly GCA_964601095.1). Classification (GTDB taxonomy): domain Bacteria; phylum Bacteroidota; class Ignavibacteria; order Ignavibacteriales; family Melioribacteraceae; genus JAEWUC01. Next base: position 7,049 of record CAZRMG010000106.1, read on the forward strand.
TATTTCTGCTAATACAAACAGTTATGTTTTCATTGTACCCGATGTTCCTTCAAATAAATGTATTATAAGAATATTTGATGTAAACAATAGCAGCATAATAGATGAAAGCGACAGCGCCTTTACTATTTTTAACAAGTCATTAACATTAATAGACCCAAACGGCGGAGAAAACATAAAATCGGGTCAAATAATAAATGTTAATTGGGTAAGCGAATATGTTAAGAATATTAAGATAGAATTTACATCCGATAACGGAGGCGGCTGGTCTACATTGGCTGCCACAATCCCGGCTACTAATAAGTATTATTCAATAAAGATACCTTCTACTACATCATCAAATTGTAGAATAAAAATAACTGATACTGAAAACACCAATATTAGTGATGAAAGCGATTCATCATTCAGCGTGTACCAACCTGTTATATCTGTAACCGCACCGCAAGGAGGTGAAAAATGGATGGCCGGTACTACGCAGAAAATAACATGGATTAGCGATAAAGTTGAGAATGTTAAAATAGATTACACGACCAATGCCGGTTCAGACTGGCTGCCCATAACTTCATCGACAAATGCAAATACATGGAGTTATGATTTTATAGTACCAAATCTTTCATCAACAATATGTAAAGTAAAAGTAAGCGATGTGAGCGATGACGAAATTACAGATGAAAGTGCAAACTTTTTTGCTATTGCAAATCCTAGTATAACTGTTGTAACGCCAAATGGAGGAGAAAATTGGGTAAATGGTGAAACAAAAGAAATAACTTGGACAAGTGTTGATATAACAAATGTTAAGATTGAGTATACTACAAACAGCGGGACAAATTGGTTAACAATTGCAAATAATATTTCGACAGCAACAACAAGTTATTTCTGGATTGTGCCGGATATATTATCCAAATCATGTAAAATAAAGATTAGTGATGTTGAGAATTCTCAATTAAACGACGAGAGCGATAGGTTTTTCGAAATGAGTCTTCCGGTTGGTGTTGATGACGAAATGGATGGTTCAATACCTATTAACTATGCGCTTCGACAAAGTTATCCAAATCCTTTTAATCCGTCAACAATTATTGCTTACGAATTGCCTTCTACAACTTTTGTCAATTTGAAAGTATTTAATTCTTTGGGTGAAGCAGTCGCAACCTTGGTTAACGAAATAAAATCCCCCGGCAGGTATAAAGTTGAATTTAACGGAAAAAATTTAACAAGCGGAATATATTTTTATCTGTTAACCACGGATAAGTTTTCTCAATCTAAGAAAATGAT
>CAZRMG010000107.1:0-1464 GCA_964601095.1 uncultured Melioribacteraceae bacterium
TGCAGATATGATGACGGTTGCGAAATCTATAGCTGGCGGTTTCCCGATGGGTGTATTATTATGTTCGGACAAAATCCAAATTGAAAAAGGGAAGCACGGTTCAACTTTCGGCGGAAATCCGCTTGCTTGCGCTGCCGGTATAGCATCAATTGATTTTATGATTGAGAATAAATTATGGGAACAAGCCGAAGCGAAAGGAAATTATTTCAAAGAGAAATTGGAAAAACATTCTCTTTCAAAAGTTAGAGAAATTCGACAAATCGGTTTAATGATTGGGATAGAATTAAAAGATAAATCACAGCCGGTAATACTTGAGCTGCTTGAAAATAAAATAGTAACTTTACCCGCAGGTACAACTGTATTAAGATTACTTCCGCCTCTCGTAATTAGCTATGAAGATCTTGATGTAGTAATCAACAAACTCGCGGAAATATTAAATTGAAAGCAGAGTGATGAGTGCAGAATGGAAAGTTTGAATTTATAGATTCTGCACTCTTTACACTACGTTCTATACTCGTCATTCGTTTTCAAAGATACTTTGACTTTATACCTTCTTTTGGGTTATTTTTCACTCGTCAAAAAAATAACAAATAATATGATTCTCGATTACATACCAGTGTTTTTAGTTTTAATAATTGCTGCTGTTTTTGGTGCTGCAACAGTTTTTTCTTCTAAACTTTTTGGACCCTTCCGTCCCAATAAAGTAAAAGTTATGACTTATGAAAGCGGCAAAGATCCTGTTGGTACTACACATGAAAGGATTTCTATCAAATATTATCTTGTTGCCATGATGTTCATTATCTTCGATATAGAAGTTGTTTATGTTTATCCATGGGCGGTGCAATTCAAAAGTTTATTCAACGATTTTGGAATTTTTGCTTTTATGCCGATGTTAGTATTTTTAATTGTTCTCGAACTCGGTTTTCTATACGTTCTTATGAAAGGCGGTCTAAAATGGGATTAGAAGCAAAATTAACAAAAGACGGTTTCATAACTACCACAATAGATGCTGTTATATCTTGGGCCAGAAAAAATTCAGTTTATCCAATGCCTATGGGTATTTCATGCTGTGCAATTGAAATGATAGCCGCCGCAGACCCTAAATATGATATCTCGCGTTTCGGTTCAGAAGTAATGCGTTTCACACCCCGCCAATGCGATCTTATGATTGTTGCCGGGACAGTTACATATAAAATGGCTCAAGTTGTTAGAAGAATTTATGATCAAATGCCGGAACCCAAATGGGTAATTGCGATGGGTGCTTGTACTTCATCGGGCGGAATGTACAGATCTTATAATGTTGTGCAGGGAATTGATCAATTTTTACCGGTTGATGTTTACACAGCCGGATGTCCGCCGCGTCCGGAAAATTTGTTAAATGCATTAATGACAATTCAAGCTAAAATAGGAAAAACTAAAGCCCGCGATTTTCAAGACAAACCTATGGTTGATCTCGAACTCGCC
>CAZRMG010000107.1:1564-8302 GCA_964601095.1 uncultured Melioribacteraceae bacterium
AAAAACTAAAGCCCGCGATTTTCAAGACAAACCTATGGTTGATCTCGAACTCGCCGACAATTGATTTATGGATATTAAAGAATTAATTAAATCTAAAATAAAAGAGAAATTCGGGACTTCAGTTTTAGAAGTTACCGATTTTCGTAATGATCTTTCGATAACAATTTTTATAGATAAAGTCCTTGAACTTGCAAGGTTTTTAAAAGAGGATAATGATTTACAATTTGTAATGTGTAAAGATGTTACTGCAATCGATTGGGCAACAAGAAAAAACAGGTTTACTACAGTATATCATGTGTATTCATTCCATCTGAATTTTAATTTACGCTTGAAAGTTAATATAGAAAACGATCCGCCGGAGGTTGAAAGCGTTACTTCAGTATGGCGGAGCGCAGAATGGTACGAAAGAGAAACTTATGATATGTATGGAATTAATTTTATTAATCATCCGGATTTAAGAAGAATGTACATGCCGGAAGGTTTTGAATATCATCCTTTACGAAAAGATTTTCCTGTACTTGGAATTCCGGGTTCATTACCTCTTCCCAAAATAATTGAATAATATGAGTAAAATTTCATCAGTTTATAACGACGAAAAGATTTATAAGAAATTGCTGGAAGACCAGAATATTTCCATCGAAGATGCTCTTGAGCATGAAATGGTTATTAATATGGGTCCACAGCACCCGGCAACGCACGGTGTGCTGAGAGTTGTTTTAAGATTGGATGGTGAGACTATTGTTAAAGCTGTTCCCGAACTCGGCTATCTTCACCGCGGCTACGAAAAAATGGCAGAGGATATGAGCTACAATGAATTCATTCCTCATACCGACAGACTCGATTACACAGGTACTATGTGTAATAATGTCGCTTATGTTTTAGCGGTTGAAAAACTTGCCGGAATAGAAGCTCCAAAGCGTGCTCAATACATTCGTATGATTGTTGCTGAACTTTCGCGTCTTGCAGCTCACATGGTTGCTATCGGTACTTATGCGATGGATGTCGGCGCTGTTACAATGGTAATGTGGACTTTCCGCGAACGCGAACGCATTCAAGAAATATTTGATAGAGTTGCCGGTGCTCGTTTTACGACAAGCTATACAAGGGTTGGCGGCGTTGCTTCGGATATTGACGACGAAGCTTTAAAAATGATCCGCCACTTTCTTGATACTCTTGAACCCAGTTTGAAAGAAATGGATGATTTAATGCTGCATAACAGGATTTTTATTGAGCGGCTTGAAGGTATTGGTGTTTTACCAAAAGAAGACGCAATTGCACTCGGCGTAACAGGTCCGAATCTTCGCGCTAGCGGAGTGGAATATGATGTACGCCGCGCTAAACCGTATTTGTTCTATGATGAAATTGATTTTAAAATTCCAACATATACCGAAGGCGATTGTTTAGCACGGTACTTTTTGCGGGGTGATGAAGTTCGAGAGAGTGTGAAAATTCTGTATCAATGCCTTGATAAAATTCCTAATGGCGATATTATTGCAAATGACCCCAAAAGAGTTCTTCCTCATAAAACGGAAATTTATTCAAAGATGGAAGAATTGATTCATGATTTTATGATTATAAATTTTGGAATTAATCCGCCTGTCGGAGATTCATTTTTGTCTGTAGAAAATCCGAAAGGAGAATTGGGCTTTTACATTGTTAGCGATGGCAAAGGTCATCCATGGAAAATGAAAATCCGATCGCCTTCGTTTTGTAATCTTCAAGCATTAGCTCAACTATGTAAAGGGCAAATGATTTCGGATGTAATTGCGATTATAGGAAGTCTTGACCCAGTTATGGGCGAAGCAGATAAATAATACTTACTCTTGCCCGCCTTTCCTCCGGCAGAAAGAGGAGGGCTCATGAGTTTTCAAGTGTAGAACATGAGCAAGAATAAGAGCAAGACAAGTAAAATGAAAAAAATATAGACTGATAATGGAATTCAAATTCACAGAAGAAAACCTTAAAAGAATTGAAGAAGTTCGTAAAAAATATCCAACCGCATTAGCCGCAGTAATGCCTACGGTTTATATTGCCCAGGAACAAAATGGTCATATCAGCAACGAAGCGATGGAAGAGATAGCCAATGTTTTGGGTATTGATAAAGTTAATGTACTAAGTGTTGTAACATTCTATACAATGTTTCATACAAAACAGATGGGCAAATATCACATACAGGTATGCACAAATGTATCGTGCATGCTTCGCGGAGGATACGAAATTTGGGAACAGATTAAGGCCAAATACGGGCTCGATGATATGAAGGTTACACCCGATGGAAAATTTTCACTCGAAGAAGTTGAATGTATGGGCGCTTGCGGGTATGCACCCATGATTGCTATCAACGAAGACTTTTACGAAAACTTAACTAAAGAAAAAGTTGAAGAAATTTTGGAAGCGCTGAAATAATGGAAAAAATTGTTTTACCCGAAATAAAGAATTTTGATCAGATAGAAGTTTATCTTTCAAACGGCGGATTTGATTCTGCTAAAAAAGCTTTAGCGCAAACACCCGATCAAATTATCGATCAAGTGAAGAAATCTGGTTTACGCGGACGCGGCGGTGCAGCATTTTCAACAGGATTGAAATGGAGCTTCATGCCGAAGACAACCGATAAGCCAAAATATCTTTGTATTAATGGCGATGAAAGCGAACCCGGTTCATTTAAAGACAGGCAAATTTTTGAAGACAATCCTTTCCAGCTTATAGAAGGAATTATTATTACATGTTATGCCATTGGTGCTAAAACTGCATATTTATACATTCGCGGTGAATATCATAAATGGATTAAATTAATGCAAAAAGCCGTTGATATCGCTTATGAAAAAGGATATCTCGGCGATGCGATGCAACAAACTTTTAATACAGAATTTTCTTGTAACCTATATATTCATAAAGGTGCGGGCGCATATATCTGCGGTGAAGAATCCTCATTGATGAACTCAATCGAAGGTTATCGGGGCTATCCGCGCGTTAAACCGCCTTTCCCTGCACAAAGAGGACTCTGGGGTTGCCCAACGACAATTAATAACGTAGAGACGATTACAAACATACCTGCCATTATTAAAAATGGCTGGGAATGGTTTTCAAAGATTGGAGCGCCGAAACATCCCGGTACAATTTTGTACGGAATCAGCGGACATATTAATAAACCCGGTGTTTATGAATTACCAACAGGAATTTTATTGACTGAATTGATTTACGATGTGGCGGGTGGAATTCCTGGCAATAAAAAGATTAAATGTGTAATACCCGGCGGATCATCGATGCCTCCGTTGCGCGGTGATCAACTTGAAGGCGTTCGAATGGATGCCGAAAGTTTGAAAGAAGCCGGCTCGGCTATTGGAACTGCCGGCGTAATGGTGATGGATGAAGGTACTAATCTATTAAAAGTATTATTGCGAATTGCTCATTTCTATCATCATGAAAGCTGCGGGCAGTGTACTCCTTGCCGTGAAGGTACCGGATGGATGGAAAAAACTTTGCATCGAATTGAAGAAGGGCACGGTACATCTAAAGACCTTGATTTACTTTGCGATGTAGCAAATCATATTGAAGGAAACACAATTTGCGCTCTCGGCGATGCAACTGCATGGCCTGTTAAATTTATGATTACAAGATTCAGAGATGAATTCGAAAGGTATGTTAAAAAAGAAGTCTCTATTCCAGTACCAAATAAAGTACATTCAATGCGAGAAACGGCTGTGCCTTTGTCGGATTTGAACAAATAGTATTTAATATTGAGATTTCAGTAGTGGAACCTCTTTCGGCTTATTATTTTACTTTGTGAAAAAAATAAATAGAATATTTACCTCAAGTTTTGATTTTATTTCCATTTTCCATAGATTTGTCCCACAAATTTTGAAAGACACGGGCAGATAGCTCAGTCGGTAGAGCAAAGGACTGAAAATCCTTGTGTCGGCGGTTCAATTCCGTCTCTGCCCACCAAAAAGGAAACGGAAGTTTCCTTTTTTATTTTTAAATATTTTTATCTGAAAATCCTTGTGCAAAGGTTCGATGGAGCTTGACCCGACGAGTAAAATGAAGGCGGGTTTCTATCAACAAACTGGAGCATTTTTAATTTAGATAAAGGCGTAAATAGTTGGCTTAAACAATCTTTACAATAAAAGGATTAGTTTCTGAAATAGTTGTCTATTTCAAATCTTTTACAAAATAAAGTGAGAATTTTTATTTATAGGGTATGATATATTTTTCTAATAATGAACTTGCACTGCTATCTTCTTTTTCTCTTTACACTGACTGCAGTTGCAATATTCATATATTTCATCGTATTCGTAGTCTATTGTTAATTCTTCTCCGGCTAAAATATCTACCGAAGCTACTAATGTTAGTGTTGTATCGTCACCATCGTCAACGTAACATTTGGGATTGCAATCATGATTAATAAAGCGTAAAAAATTTTTACTTACATCTATGTAATTAGCATCGCTATGCCAAAAAATATAATTATTTCCTTCGTCTTCTTCTCTACGAATACATTCATCTTCGTCTATGAATTCTCCCTCAATCTTACAAATAAGTGTGTCTTCAGGTATGTCTTTCTTGGCAAACAATCCTTTGCCGTGAACAGGTGATTCCTTTATCTCGATATACTCGTTATCAAAACTGGAAACTGTATTCATATAAAATTTCTGTATGTACTAAAAAATGAATTGGGGATTATTTATTATAAATTTAGTATTGTTTGTTTGCGTTAAAAACGCTTGCAAAGATATGGAAAAAATAAGCTTGTACATAAAAATATTTTTCCAATTGATGGAATCTATCATTAAATATTTATATAAAATCGAGTTATGACCAAACCATGTTTTTGAGTAGATTACTAAAACATGAAGTTGAAAGCCATAAAACTTTTAACAAAGGAGATTCATATTGCGAATACACTATTGTTTTGAAGAAAAGTAGCAATCAAACCACATTTATTTATAAAGGTACAAAATTGGGCTTTTATTTAATTTCAATTCAATGTTGAATCCCTTTGCCCCTCTCTTTATATTTAACAACCAAAATCTAAGAGAAAACATGTCTGCAAAAGTTATAACCCAAACCAATTTTAGTGATCTAAAATTATTAAAACGCGGTAAAGTTCGAGATTTATATGAACTTAGCGATTATTACCTAATTGTTTCTACAGATCGTCTTTCAGCTTTCGATGTAATTATGAATGAGGGAATTCCTTATAAAGGAATTATTTTAAATCAAATATCCAACTTTTGGTTTGAATTTTCAAAAGATCTAATCGAGAACCATATAGTTTCAACAAATATTGATGAGTATCCAAACGAATGTAAGCCATATTCGGAGGATTTAAGAGGCAGATCAATGCTTGTAAAAAAAGCGGAACTAATACCCATTGAATGTATTGTACGTGGGTATATCACAGGATCCGGACTTATTGATTATAAAAAAACAGGAAGTATTTGCGGAATAAAACTACCTGAAGGTTTAGTCGAATCTGAAAAATTGCCCGAACCGATTTTTACTCCTTCCACAAAAGCTGAAATCGGTTTACACGACGAAAATATTTCGGAAGATAAAGCCGCATCAATTATAGGCAAGGAAGCTTTAGAGACTATAAAAAACGCAACATTAAATATTTATAAAAAAGCTTCGGAGTATGCCTTAACAAAAGGAATTATTATTGCCGATACTAAAATGGAGTTCGGTTATTTTAATGGAAATATTATTTTAATTGATGAATTGCTTACGCCGGATTCATCAAGATTTTGGCCGTTGAATGAATATGAAAAGGGTAAAGTGCAGAATAGTTTCGATAAGCAATATGTCCGCAATTATTTGCTTGATATTAAATTCAACAAACAGCCGCCCGCGCCGCCGCTTCCTCAAGAAGTTATTTTGAATACGAGCAGGAAATATCAAGAAGCATTATATATTCTTACAGGAGAAAAAATCTCCGGATGACGCCGGTTCAAATCAAAATAAAAAATCAATCTCTTTACATAAGATGGGATGATAATTCCGAAAGTCTAATTAAACTTGCCAATCTTAGAAGAGAATGCCCGTGCGCTTTATGCGAAGCCGAAAGAAAAGAACAATCTACTTCCTATATCCCAATCTATTCGGCTGAACAATTAAATATAAAAAACATTCAGATTGTTGGTAGTTATGCTATTGGTATAAACTGGAAAGATGAACATAATACAGGGATTTATACATTCGATCATTTGAAAAAAATAACAGCTTAGATAATTGCAAAGAGAATAATGGTTTTACCAAATCAATTAACTGTACTTAGAATAATTTTAACCCCGGTTTTCCTTTTCCTATTTTTATCGGGAGAACCCTTGCTGATACAAATATCCTTTGTTGTGTTTATTATAGCTGCAATCACGGATTGGTATGACGGCTGGCTCGCTCGAAAATTCAATTACATTACTGAATGGGGAAAGTTTATGGATCCCTTAGCGGATAAGATTTTGACTTCTACCGCATTTCTTGGTTTTGTATTTGTCGGAATTCTTGATTTATGGATGGTTATTATAATTATTGTACGAGATTTATTAATAACCGGTTTGCGTTCGTACGCTGAATACAGAAAAGTATCATTTTCAACTTCAACTTCCGCAAAGTGGAAAACATTTATACAAATGTTTTTCCTTTATTATTTATTGCTTGTTTTTACTGCAAGTACGTTTGAATCCTTTTATGAAAATTATAAAAACATATTTAACGCCTTGCTTGATCATAATTTATTATTCT
>CAZRMG010000108.1:0-541 GCA_964601095.1 uncultured Melioribacteraceae bacterium
ACATTACCAACCTGCTTCATCCGTTTCTTACCTTCTTTTTGTTTCTCAAGAAGTTTTCTTTTACGGGTTATATCGCCTCCGTAACATTTGGCAAGAACGTTTTTACGCATTGCTTTTATATTTGTTCTTGAAATAACCTTTGCGCCGATAGCAGCTTGCACCGCAATTTCAAACATTTGGCGCGGGATAAGATCTTTCAATTTCGAACAAACTTTTAACCCCCAGCTGTATGCTTTTTTTTCATGAACAATAATTGAAAGAGCATCAACTTTTTCGCCGTTTAACATAATATCAAGTTTTACAAGATCACTTTGGCGATACCCGATAAATTCATAATCGAACGATGCGTATCCACGGGAAATTGATTTTAACTTATCATAAAAATCAAAAATAATTTCAGATAGCGGAAACTCAAATGCAAGATCGGCACGCGTCGGATCTAAATAAGTTGTGTTTATATAAACACCTCTTTTTTCAATAGCAAGCTGCATTAAATTCCCGACATAATCACTCGGCGTTACTATTTGGGCTTTCACATATG
>CAZRMG010000108.1:551-8282 GCA_964601095.1 uncultured Melioribacteraceae bacterium
TTCGCCGACAACCGGCATTTCAGCCGGGTTGTCAACAATAATTTTTTCACCGCTCTTTTTGTAAACCCAATACTCAACGTTCGGAAGCGTTGTTACAATCGATTGATCGAATTCGCGCTCCAATCTTTCCTGAACAATTTCCATATGAAGCATACCGAGAAAACCGCATCTAAATCCGAAACCGAGTGCAGCCGATGTTTCAGGAATATATGTAACGGAAGAATCATTCAATCTGTACTTTTCCAACGCTTCGCGTAAATCTTCATATTCGTCGGAGTCGGTTGGATATAAACCGCTGAACACCATCGGTTTAATATCTTTGTAACCAGGTAGAGGATTTTCGGCTCCATTTTTTATATGTGTTACAGTATCGCCGACTTTTGTATCCTGCAATTCTTTGATACCCGCAACAAGATATCCTACATTCCCAGCTCTTAGTTCGTTAGTCTTAATCCTACCGAGTCGAAGAGTACCTATTTCTTCTGCAAGAAATTTTTTACCGTTTGTAAAAAATGTTATTTCTTCTTTTTCGCGGAGTACTCCGTTAAAAACACGGATATAAGCGACGGCGCCTCTGTATGAATCGAAAACCGAATCAAAAATTAACGCCTGCAACGGGGCATTTTCATCACCTTTTGGAGGAGAAAATCTATTTACAACAGCTTCTAAAATATCTTCAATACCCGCCCGTGTTTTTGCGCTTGCTAAAATTATATCTTCATCTTTACATCCAATCAAATCAATGATTTGATGCTTGACAGTATCAACCATTGCGCTTGGTAAATCTATTTTATTAATCACAGGTATAATTTCAAGACCGGCATCAAATGCCATATATAAATTGGAAATTGTCTGCGCTTCCACACCTTGCGCGGCGTCAACAACGAGAATAGCGCCTTCGCAGGCTGCAAGCGAACGCGAAACTTCGTATGAAAAATCTACGTGCCCGGGCGTATCTATTAAATTAAGAATATACTCTTGATTATCTTTTGCTTTATACTTCATTTGAATTGCATGCGACTTAATCGTGATGCCTCGTTCGCGTTCCAAATCCAAACTATCAAGCAACTGCTGCTTGGATTCTCTTTGGCTTATAGTGTGAGTGAATTCCAAAAGTCCATCGGCAATCGTTGATTTGCCGTGATCTATATGTGCAACGATGCAGAAATTACGTATGTTTTGCACTAAACTACTTCTCCTAAACCTCTATTATCGAGGTAAAATTGTTTTTCATAAATATATAAAACCGAATTTTGAGTGCGAAAATATACGCATTTGGCAAAGGGTTTACAATTTCAGAAAGTTTGATTATTGACCGCTTAAAGAAGAAAAATTTGCTATTCTATTTGCATCAACTGGAACCATATTCGGTCGTAGTGCTGAAATCAAATTAATTTAGAAATACTAATTTTCATTTTTGATGCGTTCTAATTCTTCCCAACGCTCATACAATTCTTTGATACGATGTTTTGCATTTTCAAGTTGATTGCTCAGTTCCGTACTTTTATCCGAATACTCTTCATAAAAATCCGGTGAAGAGAATATACTTTCTATTTTTTCAACCTCGGCTTCGGTATTGAGAATATTTTCTTCCATCGTTTCAAGTTCCTTATTCTCTTTCCAAGTAAGTTTTCTAACTTTTACTTTTATACGCGTATCGGTTTTCTTTTCCTTATTATTTGTTGATTCGATTATATCAATTTTGTTTTTTCTTTTTTCAACATAGTAATCGTAATTCCCTTCGCTGAAATAAAGCTTTCCGTTTTCTTCAAAGGCGAGGATTCCATTGCAAACTCGATTTAAGAAATACCTATCATGGCTGACCACAACAACGCATCCTTCAAACGCAATTAATGCTTCTTCCAGAATTCGCAAAGTCGGCAGATCGAGATCGTTTGTCGGTTCATCAAGTAAAAGAAAATTGCCGCCGTTCATTAAAATTTTAGCGAGAGTCAACCGGCTTCTTTCGCCGCCTGATAAACGTCCGACTAAAGTATTAATTCTATCGTCCGTGAAAAGATACCGCCTCAGGTATGTCCAAATTGTCATTTGCACATTGCCGAATTTAATAGAATCGCTGCCTTCACCGATAGCTTTGAAAACAGTATCATCATCATTCAAAATCAAACGTGCTTGATCAACATAATTAAAGTGAGTTCTCTCCCCTATTTCAATTTTACCTATTGTTGAATCAATCGAGCCCAAAATTATTTTTAATAAAGTTGTTTTACCTGCCCCGTTTTTTCCAACTATGCCGAGTTTTCTTCCGCTTTCAAAATTAAAACTAAGTTCATCGAATAATTTTTTTTCACCGAGTTGCATACCTATATTTTTCAATTCCAAAACTTTATTCCCCAATTTTTCCGGTGGAGGAATAATCAAATCTACATCAAGCTCAACCTCATTGTTTTGTTGAGATGCGACTTCATAATAATTATCGAGACGGCTTTTTGCTTTTGTTCTTCTTGCACGCGGACCTCGTAAAACCCAGTCCAATTCCCGTCGTAAAAAGTTTTGCCGCTTTTTCTCTTCGGCTTCTTTAATCGCCTGTCGTTCGGATTTGTTAATCAAATAATCAGTGTAATTGCCCTGATGCGAAAAAAATATCCCGTTCGATAGTTCAACTATTCGTGTCGCAATTCTATCTAAAAAGTACCTGTCGTGAGTTACGAAAATACATGTACCTTTATAAGCGGCTAAGAAATTTTCAATCCATTCAATCGATCCGGTATCAAGATGGTTTGTCGGTTCGTCGAGTATTAAAAGTTCAGGGCGCGAAATTAAAGCGCGGCACAAAGCAACACGTCGTTTTTCTCCGCCGGATAAAGTATTTATCTTTCTATCACGTGATGGTGCATGAAGCGAATCAATTAACAAATTGATATTCCTTTCAAGCTGCCATCCGTCAACCTGATTTATTTTCTCTTCGAGCACATGTTTGTTCGGTGAATCGAAAGGAGTAGCTTCATATTCTCGAATCGTATTTAAAATTAATTCCGCACCGTCCAAAATATTTTCGTAAACATTACTTGTTTCATCAAGTGTAAATTCTTGGGATAAAAATCCAACCATAAGATTAGTTCTTTTAGCAACTTCGCCGTAATCGGGTGGAATTATCCCGGAAATAATTTTCAGAAATGTAGATTTACCAGCGCCGTTCTTGCCTACCAAACCAATACGGTCGCCTTCGTGTACACTTAGCGATGCTTTATCTAAAATTATTTGTTCGCCGAAGTGTACTTCCAATTCTTTTGCAGTTAGTATTACCGGGGTTACCGTGATATTCATATAACTCAATATTTTTAGGATGCAAATATAGTAATTACACAGTTGGATTCTTGAATCGGATTTCCTACTCCATCATTGTAAAAGAATGTAAAACTTATTCATACAAATTTTCTGCCCCATGAATTAACAAGAAATTTTATTATTTTCTTCGCCAGATTCTTAGGGCTCAATTCAAAAATCATAATAATACTATAAAGGAGGAAAAATGAAACTTCATCATTTTAAAATTTTCATTGCAGTTCTATTTACAATGTTGTTCACATTTTCAGTACAAGCACAGCAGGATAAAAAACCGCGACCAAGTCTCCATGCAACAGTTTCTCAAACAATCGGTATCGATACGGAAATTAAAATTGATTACAGCCGGCCCGGTGTAAAAGGCAGAAAAATTTTCGGTGAATTGGTTCCTTTCGGATTGGAACCGGGCAACAAATATTCAAATGAGAAACCATTCCCATGGCGCGGCGGTGCAAATGAAAACACAACTATTGAGTTTTCCAAAGATGTTTTAGTCAATGGAAATAAGGTTCCGGCAGGAAAATATAGTTTGCATTTTATTCCAGGCGAAAAGGAGTGGGTCGTAATAATTAATAAGAACAATAAACTTTGGGGTAGTTATCAACTTAATCCGGAAGAAGATGCTCTTCGTGTTAATGTTTCATCCGTTAAAGTTCCGGCTACCGAATGGCTAACTTATGGTTTCGATAATCTTGAAGGCACATCATGCAACGCATATTTGCAGTGGGAAGAAACTAGAGTTCCTTTTAAAATTGAGGCAGTAAATTAATTCAAACTTTTGCCCCTCTCTTTTTGAGAGGGGTTTTTGTTTTAAGATTTCATCGATTGCCAATAAAACTGAAACGAGTATTTCATGAATAAACTCAGCTCTAAATTTTTACTGATTTTTATTTCGCTAATAATTTTTTATAGTAACGGCAATTCACAGCCCCAAAAAATCTTAAGTACTTCAGAAATTATTAACTCGCTCGAAAAACTAAATGTGTTAGGAAGTGTTTTATACATTGCCGCTCACCCCGATGATGAAAACACATCGTTAATGGCATATTTATCAAAAGGTAAAAAATATAGAACCGGGTATTTATCTTTAACTCGCGGCGACGGCGGACAAAATTTAATTGGCTCTGAAAAAGGTGTTGAGATTGGAATCTTAAGAACACAGGAACTTTTACAGGCAAGAAAAATTGACGGCGGCGAACAGTTTTTTACACGCGCTGTTGATTTCGGTTATTCAAAATCTCCCGAAGAAACTTTTGAATTTTGGGGCAAAGAAAAAATTTTAAAAGATGTTGTTTTTGTAATCAGGAAGTTTAAGCCCGATGTTATAATTACAAGATTCCCCGTTGGCAGTTCGGGTGGACACGGGCATCATACTGCATCTGCATTAATTGCGGCAGAAGCATTTAAAGCAGCAGCCGACCCGAATAAATTTCCAGAACAATTAAAGAATCTTGAAGTTTGGAAAACAAAAAGAATTTTTTGGAATAATTGGCGCCCTGCTGTTAATGATGCATCCGGATTAATAAGTGTTGATGTTGGAGATTACAATCCACATTATGGAAAATCCTACACGGAGCTTGGCGCAGAAAGCAGATCGATGCATAAAAGCCAAGGTTTCGGCGCATCTGCATTCAGAGGTTCACGTTATGAATATTTTCAACTTATAGAAGGTGAACCTACTAAAGAAAATATTTTTGATGATATCGATATAACTTGGAACCGAATTGTAAATGGTGAATTAATAAATCAGAAAATAAAATCAATTATTAAGAACTTTGACACTACTAATCCCCCAGCTTCAATCCCGCAATTACTATCATTGTTAAATGAGTTTGATAAATTAGAAGCTAATTATTGGGTTGATGTTAAAAGACAAGAACTTCTAAGTATTATTAAATCATGCGCGGGTTTGTGGATTGAATCTATTTCTCAAGATTATTCGGCTTCTCCCGGCACCAAAGTATCAATCAAAACAACTTTTGTTAATAGGTCAAATATCAATTTCAAAATTGATAAAATTATTTTCCCAACTTTGAATACAAGTGTATCATCAATTCTGCAGCTTAACAATAATAAGCCTGAGACAATAGAAAATGAAATTTCAATTCCCGACAATTATAATATATCACAACCATATTGGCTCGAAGATGAAAAAGCTATTGGATTATTTAAAGTATCGAATACTGATTTAATTGGATTAGCAGACAACCCGCCTATAATTCCGATTGAAGTTATTTTAGATGTGGATGGAATGAAGCTTTCTTATAGTGTTCCGCTGCTTTATAGATGGAACGACAGGGTTGACGGTGAAATGTACAGACCATTCGAAGTTAGGCCGCTAATTACTGCGAACATAAATGGAAAAGCGGCAATCTTTGCAAATGAAAAATCAAAAAGCATTCAGGTTAGATTGAAAAGCAATTCATCTAATGTTAAAGGCGTGCTAACATTTGAAGGAACTGACGGTTGGAAAATAGTTCCGCCGCAAATACCATTTGAATTAAAAAACAAATATGATGAAAAACTAATTTCAGTTTCTGTTATTCCGCCGCAAAAACCCGGTGAAACAATTCTTAAAGTTTCGTTAAATATAAACGGGAAAGAATATGACAAATCTTTAGTGGAAATTTCACATCCCCATATAGTTCCGCAAGTTTATTTTCCCAAAAGTGAAATCAAACTTGTTAAACTTGATATTGCGAATATTTCAGGAAAAATTGGTTACATAATGGGCTCCGGCGATGAAATTCCGGAGTGTTTGCAAAACATGGGTTATGATGTTACTTTAATTTCGGATGAAATGCTTGAATCAAATAATCTTTCACAATATGATGCAATTATAACCGGTATTAGAGCATACAATACAAGAGAGCGTTTAAAATTTACCCAGCCAAAATTGCTTGAATATGTAAAATCCGGCGGGACATTAATCGTTCAATACAATGTTGCGTCCGGCTTGGTAACGCAAGAAATTGGTCCTTATTCATTTAGAATTAGTCAAGATAGAATTACCGATGAAGAGGCGAAAATAAATTTCGTTGATCCCAATAATAAAATTCTCAACTTCCCAAATAAAATAAGCGATAAAGACTTTAACGGCTGGGTTCAGGAACGAGGATTATATTTTGCCGATCAATGGGACGATAAATACAAAACTATTTTTTCAGGTTACGATAAAAGCGAAAAAGAATTATTCGGCAGTACTTTATTTACAAGTTACGGCAATGGAGTTTTTATTTATACGGGACTTTCATGGTTCCGCCAATTACCCGCGGGTGTTGCAGGCGCATATAGAATTTTTGCAAATATGATTGCATCTGGTAAATATGAGTGAACAGAACAAAAATAAAAGCACATTGCATGATGAAGAAAAACCTCCGTTTGGTTCTTCATGGAATCAGTTATATCTACTGGTTTTTATAAATTTAGTTGGACTAATAATTTTGTTTTACTTATTTGGAATTTACTTTAGCTGATCTTCCTCAAAAAATATTTGAGATCTAATGAGTTTAATTGATTGGGTAGTGTTAATAGGATTTTTAGCGTTTGTAGTTTTTTACGGGGTATGGAAAACCCGAGGCAAAAAAAATCTTAAGGAATATCTCCTTGCAAATCAATCCACTCCGTGGTACATGGTTACACTGTCAATTATGGCAACACAAGCCAGTGCAATTACATTTCTATCAACACCGGGGCAGGCATATATAGACGGCATGCGCTTCGTTCAATTTTATCTCGGTCTTCCTATTGCAATGATAATTTTATCAATAACAGTTGTACCGATATTTCACAGGTTAAATGTTTATACAGCTTACCAATATCTTGAAGAAAGATTTGATTTAAAGAATAGGGTTTTAGCGAGTGTGTTATTTTTAATTCAACGGGGATTAGCTGCCGGATTCACAATATTTGCACCGGCTCTAATTATTTCTGTTCTTCTTGGCTGGGATATAAATTTCACAATCATAATTATTGGTATTATAGTAATTCTTTACACCACATCCGGCGGATCAGATGCTGTTAATAAAACCCATCTTCTGCAAATGATAATAATTACATTCGGAATGTTCGCCGCGTTTTTCATGATAATAAATTCTCTCCCTTCCGATATTTCATTTTTAGATGCGGCAACTATTGCCGGGAAAATGGAAAAACTTAATCCCATCACGTTTGATTTCGATTGGAAAGATAGATACAACTTTTGGACAGGAATTATTGGCGGAACATTTTTAGCATTGTCATACTTTGGAACAGACCAGTCGCAAGTTCAGCGTTATCTTTCCGGTAAATCCGTTGCACAAAGCAGAATCGGTTTACTTGCCAATGGTGTTGTAAAAATTCCTATGCAGTTCAGCATTCTGTTTCTCGGCGCAATGGTATTTGTATTTTATCAATTTGTTGTTCCGCCGCTTTTTTTCAATCCTG
>CAZRMG010000109.1:0-8229 GCA_964601095.1 uncultured Melioribacteraceae bacterium
CGGAAAATGTAGGATGGGCGCAGGATTCAAAAAACCGGGAGGCAAATCTTCTGTTTATTAAAATTGAGGAAGGTTTGAACTCCGGCGCTGTGGATAAATTTTCCAAATACTTTTCGGGAAAAAATTATATTAGTCTATCGAACGGAAGCAACGGCTATTTCAGTGCAAATCAATCCTATTATGTTATTAAAGATTTTTTAAGTGTTCATCAACCCATAGCATTTAAAATCAGCAATGTTGTAATTGAAACAAGCAGCCCTTTTGCATCGGGTATTTTGAAATATAATAATAAAGGAATTAGAGGTACGGCTACCGTTTTTATAACTCTGCAATACTTAGATAATCAATGGCGGATTTCCCAAATCACCATTAATTGAATTCCCGATGAAACCAATTACATTTTTACAAAACAAAAAAACATTAATTACTGCGGTATTGATTCTAATGTTTGTGGTTTCAGGAATAATTTCGCCTATTCTAATTAACAACCGAAAAACAAATTGGGAAAAAATATTAGAGACAAAAATCTATTCCTCGGAACAATTAATTAGAAAAACATTTGAACAGAATATTCATCGTCTGCTTGATGTTAGTAAAACAATCAAATCGGGATTGAAGAATAAAAACGAAGCCGATATAAATCATTCTCTTGGAAAAATTATTAATAACGAAAAAGATTTATTAATTCAATTTTACGAAGCAGATAGCAATTTAATATTTTGGAACTCGGAAGAAATATTCAATAGGTTTGAACTTTCTCAGTTAAAAAATACCACCGGGCAGGCATACTTTAAATCGCGAAAATTATCTACATACATTTATGTCTTCGACACACTTAGAATTCAACACAAAGTTTACTCTTTTGTTTTATCGTTGCCTGTAGAAAATAAATATAGGTTTTTAAGATCCGGCGATATAATAAGTTATACTGACTATTTTTCAAATCTTATCAACACATCCGTTAGAATAGATTACAACCCTACAAATCAACAAACAAACGATGGACGCATTCATTCGTTTGCCGTTCTCAATAACTTCAACAACAAAATAGGTGTGGTAGAATTTGAAAAGCCGGCGTTAGACAGCGAAATTCAAATGATGGAAAATGTTATTAATGCCATTCAATCGATGCTGTTAATAATGATTTACCTATCGCTTTCATGGATTGTTTATCAATTAATTAAAAACAAAAAAACTGCAATTCGCTATTTGGGTTTATGTTTGTTTATTATTCTTTTGCGAATCATACTATTTTTAACCGGTATCCCATCGAGTTTTGTTGCAAATGATTTAACAGACGCAACAAATTTCTCTTCAACTTTTGCATTTGGTATGGTTCGTTCGCCGCTGGAATTTGCAATTACTTCGGTTCTTTGTTTTATAATAATCCTAACTGGATTCAAAAAATATCTGAATTATTTCGATTCAAGAAAAACAAAAAGTCAAAACTGGTTAATCTTTAGTTCGGCTGTTCTTGTAGGTTTCTTTTTAATACTATTGATTCTTCGCGGACTCGGAGCTTCATTGCGAAGCGTTGTGTTCGATTCTTCGATCAGGTATTTCAGAGAATTTATTTTGATTCCCGATGCTGCAACTTTTATAATGGATCTTAATATTTTACTTGTAGGGTTCAGCATTTTTCTTATTTGTATAATTATTTTAATAGCGATAGTTTCTTTCGCACCGCAAATATCAAAAACAAAATCTCACATTTTATTCGGCATTTTATTTATTGTGCTTCAAATAGCAGGAGTAATATTTGATGAAATTCAAAAACAGCCACAGGGTACGCCGCTAATAAGATTCTTGTTTATTGCCGTACTTTTTATTCTTGGCTATGTGATAATATTCAGAAATTATAGGAGTGCGATTAAATTCCTATATATTGCATTCGGGGCATCAATTGCTACGGTTAGTTTATTAACATATTACAATTCCGAGATTGAAAGAGAATCATTAAAAACAACTACTCAGGATTTAACTCGATCCAACGCAAACATTTATCAGTTCATGGTTTACCAAATGCTTTCGGAAATTCAAAATGATGCCGATATTAAAAATTCTTTTGAAAAGAAAAATGATTTGAGTTCAACCGCATTTATTCAATGGAATAAAAGTTTGCTTTACCGTGAAGCACTTCCAACATCAATTAATTTTTATGATACTGATAAAAACATAATCGGAAGTTTCTCTAATGTAGAATCTGATGATAACCCGGAAACAATTCATACTTTTACAAATGCTTATGAAGCGCCGGAGATTTCAATAATACCCGGTACATTTAACGGGAAAACTATTATTAACGGGATTGCCGCCGTAAAAAATAGTAATGAAGTTGCTGGATTTGTATCAGTCAAAGTAATATATGATGAAAACTATTTTAATTTCTTGAACTTGCCGTCAATCTTATTAACGGAGAAAACGGGAATTTCCTCGGCATTGAACGCTGAAAGGTTGAAGATATTTTATTTCCGCGATAATAAATTGGAAAAATCCTTCGGTTCTGTGCAGCTCTCGGAAAACGATACAAAAAAAATTATCGAGACGAAATTCCCAAAACACAATGAAGCGTGGCTTAGATTAAATATTTCAGGTGAAAACTACTTGTTCTATTTACTGAAATTAAGTTATGCGGAGTCAAATATTCTTGCGGTTGCAAAGGAAGAAAAATCATTTGCATGGAATTTATCGGACTTCTTTAAGGTATTTTTCGTTCACACGGGATTAATTCTTATTGCTTTTTTTATAGTTGCATTACTCAGCTATAAAAAAGCAAAAATATTTTTGAATAGCTACAAAACAAAATTGGCTTCGGCATTTATAATTGTTGCTGCGATACCGCTTGTTGTAATTGCAGTGTATTTTAAATCAATTACTGATGAAAAAAATTCCGAATTGATATATAATAGGATAGGCGAAACTGCGAATCAGATTGACGCTTATTTAAAAAAATATTTAAATGAATCTTCTGTTCATCAAAATATAGTATTTAAAAAGGCCGGGGAAGATCTAGGAGTTAATTTCAATGTGTATAAAGATAAGCGGATTGTATTTAGTACGACACCAAATTATTATAGCGCTGGACTATTAGATGTTTTACTGCCGTTTAATGCATGGAACGACTTATACAAATCGCGTTTGGAAAAATCCTATGTCAAAAATAAAATCGGTGAGTATCCTTATTATTCCGTCTTTATGAAATCAAGTACAGCGGGTGATGATTTATTAATTGAAGTCAATAGTCAATTTAATATGACGTCTGTTCCGCTATCCGATATCGAAATTAACATTTTTATGTTCGGTGTGTTTTCGCTTGCGTTAATATTGCTTTTTATTTTTAGTACAATACTCGCAGAGCAAATATCTGCGCCCATCAGAAAACTTACAAAAGCAACACGCTCACTCGGCGGCGGCGATTTAAATATTGAAGTCGGTGGAAATTATTCCGGTGAAATTGCAGAACTGATTAACGGTTTTAACATGATGGTTAAAAAGCTGCACAAAAGCCAAGTGGAGATGGCGCAGCTTGAGCGCGAGACAGCGTGGAAAGAAATGGCAAAGCAGGTCGCACATGAAATAAAGAATCCGCTGACACCTATGAAGCTTTCTGTTCAGCAATTGATTGCAGCGTATAAAGACAAGTCGCCAAAGTTCGACGGAATATTTGAGAAAGTTACAACAACTATAATCGCTCAAATTGAAACTCTAAAAAATATAGCGTCGGAATTTTCGAACTTTGCGCGTATGCCTAAACTAAATATTGAAAAGATCAACTTAGTCGATTCCATAAAAGAAACAATAAACCTATTCCTCGATGAGAAATTAAGAATAAAATTATCATGCGAAGAAGCTGAAATATTAATCAATGCAGATCACGATCACCTTAACCGCACATTTGTTAACCTAATTCGAAACTCGATTCAAGCATTCGCTAAAAATATTTTTGTGAATGTACATGTAGAAAATAATTTATGTTTAATTAAGGTAATTGATGATGGGGAAGGAATACCGCCGGAAAGTATCGATAAAATATTTGATGAGAATTATACTACAAAATCATCAGGCATGGGTCTGGGGTTGAGTATGGCTAAGAAATTTTTGGAAAGCATAAACGGAAGTATTACAGTTAAAAATACTTCAAAAGAAGGAACAACATTTTTAATCACCATACCAATTGTAAAGTGAAACGCGAATTAACTCCATATCAAAAAGAAGCGCTTGATTACTCATCTAATATTTTATTAACCGCAAATGCCGGTTCGGGTAAAACGTTCGTACTTTCAAAACGATTTGTTGAGATACTGCTAAACGAGAATACTGAGCTCGATAATATTGTTGCTATAACTTTTACAGATAAAGCCGCGGGTGAACTGAATAAAAGAATTGCCCTTGAAATAGAAGCTAGAATAGAAATTGAGAATGATGAAATAAAACTTAAAAAACTGGAAGCTGTGCGGCGTCAGCTTGTCTCGGCGAATATTTCAACAATACACTCTTTTTGCATAAATATACTTAAGGAGTTTGCACCTGAAGCCGGGATAGATGTAAACTTTATACCAATTGATCAAAACACTTCGGATGAATTAATCGAACTTTCAGTTGATGAAGCTGTCAATCATCTCATAACAGATGCTTCACACAGTGAAAACGTTAAATACTTGATTAGATTTTTTGGTTCCAAACAAACTCTATTTAATCATTTAATCATGTCTGTACGTCAGCGAAAAACAATTGAACAAAATCTTAATGCGGTTTATGAGAAATCCGAAGGTGAAATATCGAACAGTTTTAATGTAATGTTTGAAGAAACATTCACAAAAATGTTTGAGAAATCCTTAACCGATGTTATAAAAATTGTAAAGGAAATAAATAATCATGTTATAAAACAGTCTAATGGGAATGAATTAGCGGGAGAGATTGCCGGATATTTAAGAAAATTCGATAGTAGTAAACCTCTTTTTGAGAAGCTCGAAGTTATAAACCAGATTGACAAACTAATAGTTACAAAGAGTGAGAGAACTATTAAGAAAACAAAATACCTTACGAAGGAAAGAGATGAATTTCAATTACAAATTGATACGACAGAAAAATTACTTAACGAGCTGCGTCCGTTTCTCGAAATAGTTGAACCGGAAGCATCGTCGCTTGAAATGGCAAGATTTGGAAAAATATTTCTTTCTGTTCACGAACACGCGGCAAATATATATCACTCAAAAAAACATCAAAAAGGTTATCTAGATTTTGAAGACATTTTGCTTTTCACGCTTGAGCTTACCAAACTTGATGAAGTCCAGAAATACCTGATGAATAAATTCAAGTATATAATGATTGACGAATACCAGGACACAGACGAAATTCAGTATAAAATATTTATGCCGGTGCTCGATAACTTGAAACACGGAAATCTATTTGTCGTTGGCGATGAAAAACAAAGTATCTACATGTTCCGCGATGCAGATTTACGCGTGTTCAACAAAACAAAAAGTGATATTGAAACAGAAGCAGGCGGCGGTAAACTGCTTAATCTTCCCCATAGTTTTAGAATGGCGCCGCAGCTTGTTTTATTCACAAATAAATTATTCGAAAAACTTTTTGAGAATCCGTTGGAAATATTCAACGAAGTAAAATATGATGAATTGGTTTGCGCTAAAAGTGAAGATGAAAAAGCATGTGTTGAATTTTTATTGGCGGATAAAGAGAAAGAAATTACCGAAGCAGAATTGGTAGCATCAAGAATCCTTGAGCTGATTTCTAAAGGCAAAACAGAATTAAACGAAATAGGAATACTCTGCAGAAAAAGAAATTTATTTAAAGAACTCGAAGATGAATTTGTAAAACATAATATTCCTTATTCCATAGTTGGCGGTAAAGGTTTTTATCAACGGCAGGCAATTTATGACGTTTATAATTATCTCTCTTTTATACTAAATAATGACGACGATGCAGCCCTTGTTGGAATATTGCGTTCGCCGTTTTATAATTTGTCCGACGCCGATTTATTCGAGATTTCCTTAGAGGAAGAAAATACTTTTTACAGCAAGCTTAAAAAACATGCGAAGTCTAAAAATGAACTGAGTAAAATTATATCTCAGCTTGAAGAACATTTACTTTTCAGTTTTAACTCGGAGATATTCACACTTTTAAGAAAAATACTTTTACAAACAGGATACTGGGCAGTAGCTGCATCTAAAAATAATTCCGAACAGGAACTTGCTAATCTTGAAAAGCTCCTTGTATTGGCAAGAAACTTTTCTGAAAAAAGCTTTAAAACCCTTTATGATTTTACAACATTTTTGCGCGAATCGATTGAAACAATGGAAGATGAAGGACAGGCACAGGTTGCGCAGGATGACAACACGGTAAAACTTTTAACAATTCATCAAGCTAAGGGGTTAGAATATAAAGCGGTTTTTCTTTACGGATGCAACGGTTATGCGCGTGAGGATTCCGTTAAAACGCGGGGACTTAATATTGACAAGGAATTTGGTCTGATTGCAAAAGTACCTTTGAACAATAATTATTTTGGAGAATATGTTTCAGCACCGGTTGCGGAGTTGTATAATTTTATAAATCATAAAAAAAATTCTGCTGAGATGAAGCGGCTTTTGTACGTTGCCGTTACACGAGCAATGAATTATTTGTTTATCTCAGCGACTCATAAAGAATATAAAGCGCAACGAGATTCGTTCTTCCAACTTTTTAACGAAGGACTTAATCTCATTTTCGATGAAGAAAATAGATTATCAGGTAAAGTTACTTTTATGAAAAGCGCAGAAGATAATTATGACAGGTATGATAAAGATGTTGATCTCGATATAAATATTGTTAAAGAAAAAACGGCAGCATCGGCGCTTCCTCAAAAAGTTATTGATAATATTGATGAAACAAAGTACTTAATAAATAAAATCGGCGACGTTCCCGAAAAAGAAATTATTTCGGCGACAAAGATATCTATGTTTACACAATGCCCTGTGAAATATGAATTAACATACGATCTCGGTTATTCGACAATTTTCAATTTCATAAAAAAACAACAAAATGTTTATGAGTTTAATGATAAGGAAGATGATGATTCAAAATCGTTCAGCGATGTTAAAGGAAGAATAATTCATAACATATTGAAAGATGATTTCAAAATTGAAACTTTGGAGAAAATTGTCGATGAAAATATTTTAAGTGAAGCCACAATTACCGCTGACCTAACGAGTGATTTGAAAATATCTATTGTTTCCGATTTGAAAAAGTTTGTGTCTTCAAAAGTATTCGGCGAATTGAAACAAGCAAAAAAATTTAAGAACGAACTGGAAATTTATTGCGAAGAGGGAGATCATTACCTTTTCGGTATTATCGATAAACTCATTTATGAAGATGATAAATTGGTTATCGTCGATTATAAAACTGACGATATCGATGCCGAACAAATAAGATACCGTGCCGAAAGTTATATGCCCCAGTTAAAATTCTACGCGTATATTTTAACAAAACTATATTCAAAATATCCGGCTTATGAGTTAAGATTGATTTTTATTAAACACCCCGAAGAATTTGTAGTCAAAAGTATAACACCGTCCGAACTGAATAGTTTTGGAAAAGACATTAATAATGACATTGTACAAATTGTCCAACGTAATTATAAACCGAATCTAAATCACTGTAGCAAATGCCATTTTGCTTTAGAAGGGGACAGATGCGTAAAATTCTAAACTGTATAAAATTTGTTTTATTTGCTTTTATATTCATTCAATGTTCAATTTCAAAATTTCCTATTTACGAAATACCACCGGACTGGAAAGAAACATCAAATAGAGAAAGCACAATAGAATATTATTCTAAATTTTTATCCGGTAAAAAAATATTTATTGATCCCGGACACGGCGGAGAAGACCGTAGAAATAAAAATCCAAAAGGCGATATAATTGAAGCGGATGTAAATCTTCGTGTATCATTATTTCTAAAAGATTATTTATTGAAAGCAGGCGCAAATGTAGAAATGTCCCGCGAAATGGATAAAACTGTCCCGCTTGCATTGCGTTCCGAGCTAGCAAATAAAAGTAATGCGGATATTTTTGTGAGCATTCATCATAATGCCCCGGGCAAAGCGGAAGACAATTCCACTAATTACACATCAGTTTATTACCATGCAAAGGAAACAGATTACGAATACGAACCGAACGAAAGAGATTTGGCAAAATACATACAGCGCGATCTTTCATACGTTATGGGCAACCC
>CAZRMG010000110.1:0-8182 GCA_964601095.1 uncultured Melioribacteraceae bacterium
TCATCTTCATTTTCGCCGAGTTCCTGTTCAAACCAAATTGCTGCTTTTGCATTTTGAGGGATATTTGTGTAATCATCTTGCAGAAATCTGAGTGAATAATTATCAAAGTATTCAAGTCCGCGTGCATCAAGAAATTTATTATTTCCACTTTTGGAAATTGATCGAGCTTCATCAACAAAATCCAAGGCGTTGTTTTCATCCGGGAAGAAAATAACAGATGAAAGGAGATTCTCCGGAAAATCAATCAACTTTAATTTCAATTCGGAAATAACTCCAAGAGTCCCTTCCGAACCGATAAACAAATCAATTAAGTCAACATCGGGTTTGCAAAAATATCCCGCCGAATTTTTGGTGTTCGGCATTTCAAAATCGGGAATGTTTAGTTCCTTTGTTTTGCCGGATTGAGTTTTAAAAGAAATTTTATTGTTTACTGCAAAAATTTCTCCGCGATTAATCAAAACAATTTCGCCGTCGGGCAAAACAATATTCATTCCTAAAACATAATTACGTGTCGGTCCATATTTAAAAGTACGTGCACCGGATGAGTTTGTAATAACTGTCGCGCCGACGTGGCAATTTCTTTCGGTTGGGTCGGGCGGATAAAATAATTTTTTCACTTCCACAAAATCTTGAAGTTCGGAAAGCATTACGCCCGGCTGAACAATAATGTATTTTTCATTCTCATTCAATTCTAAAATCTTATTCATTTTTTCAAGAGATAAAACAACACCGCCTTGCGGTACGCGTCCGCTTGTTAATCCTGTTCCGTTACCTGCAATAGTAATTTTTGTTTTTGATTCGTTGCATTGTTTAATCAATTGTGCAACTTCGTCTTCGGATTCGGGAATATAAACGGCGTCGCAACTTCCTTTAAAATTAGATTCGTCTGTTAAGTAGCTTTGAATTTGATCGAGATCGGTTTTAGTAATCATTTTAGTAAAAGAGTTAGTGTGAAAAAATTATTGAATTGGCTTTCCGTGTTTTAACATAATTTCCTTCCATTCTGCTTCATTGAGCTGCACGGACTCTTCGATTAGCATGATGGGTATATCATTTTCGATTCGGTATTTGCGTCGAGTGTTTTTGTCGGTTGAAATCAACGTGTCACCCTCCAAAATCAAATCGGCTTTTGTTTCGGGGCAGCAAAGTATGTCAAGCAGTTCTTTGGATATCATTTTATTCTCCCGGCAAATTTTTATCAATTAAATGATTATTTTGGTTGGAAATTTTGACGCAAATGTAAGAATTTTTTAACAAAATTATCGGTGTAAAAATGAGCAATCCAAATTCAATTAAAGAAGTGCCGAAGCTCGAAACAGCCCGGCTAATTCTTCGAGGATTCTGCTTGGAAGACGCGGATGATATTTTTGAATATGCGTCGGATAACGATGTTAATCTTTTTATGCCGTGGGATGTGCACAAATCCAAAGATGAAACGCTTGAGTTTTTACAAAAGTCGGATCATTTATTTAAAACATCGGATTGTATTGATTGGGGAATTGAATTAAAAAGCGTTAAAAAAATCATCGGGGGAATCAGTATAAGAGAATGGAATGATCAAAAACGCTGTGCCGATGTCGGTTATGTTTTATCCAAAAAATTTTGGGGAAAAGGTTACACAACCGAAGCGCTGAATGAAGTGATTAAGTTCGGCTTCGAAAAATTAAACGCAAACAGAATAGAAGCGCATTGCGATGAAGATAATATTGCGTCGTATAAAGTGATGGAAAAAGCAGGTATGAAATACGAAGGTACATTGCGCCGGAAAGTTCTTGTTAAAAATAAATTTGTCAACATGAGATTTTATTCAATTCTCCATTTGGAGTTTCTAAATGAGAAATAAGTTTTACAATTTGCAATTCGTTTGGAAAAATTAACCTATTCTAAAATATTAAGATTCTGGCTGCCGCTGTTGGCTACATGGCTGATGATGTCTGTAGAGGGGCCTTATTTAACGGCATTGATTGCGAGATTGAGCGAGCCGGAATTTAATCTTGCCGCTTACGGTGTTGCATTTTCCATCGCATTGATTGTTGAATCTCCGGTTATTATGCTGTTAAGTGCATCGATCGCTTTGGTTGAAAACAAGAAAACGTTTTTAAAGCTTAGAAATTTTATATACAGTTTAAACCTCGCTTTAGTTTTATTCATGGTAATTTTAATTTATCCGCCGGTATACAATAAACTTGCAATCGGCATTTTAAATCTTCCGGAAAGAGTTGCACATTTAACTCACATGGCAATTGTTTTGTTGATCCCTTGGGCGCCATCGATTGGTTATAGAAGATTTTATCAGGGAATAATGATTAAGAACAATTTAACGCGGCTTGTTGCCCTTGGAACAGTTATAAGATTGATTGCGATGTCTGCCACGGCATTTTTACTTTATAAATATACAAATACACATGGAGTGATAATCGGCGCATCGGCGCTATCTGCGGGAGTTATAACTGAAGCATTCGCAACAAAAATTATGTCTCTAAAAATTGTAAGAAATATTTGTAATTCTTCGGAAGAGGGAAAAGATATTTCATACAAATCAATTTTGGATTTTTATTTCCCGCTTGTGCTCACCTCTTTTATTTCGCTCGGTGTTCAACCAATTGTTACTTTTTTTATGGGGCAAAGTACAAATGCACTCGAATCGCTCGCGGTACTGCCGGTGTTGAATAGTCTTGTGTTTATCTTTAGAGCATTTGGTTTGTCCTATCAAGAAGTAGGTGTTGCACTTATAAAATCCAAACACGATTATATTCTTCTTAAAAACTTTGCGTATTTCATGGCGATTGGCGTTGTGTCGGCTTTGGGTATAATTTCATTTACACCAATCGGTGATTTATGGCTTTTAAATATTGCGGGTTTATCACATTCTTTGACTGACTTTGCAAGATTTCCATTAATACTTTATACAATATTCCCGGCAACAACGGTGTGGATAAATTTTCAAAGATCGGTTTTGGTTTGCGTGCGGAATACAAAACCTATTACTTATGCATCTGGAATTGAAGTAGCGGGAATTTTATTGGTCTTACTTGTAACGGTTAATTTTCTTTCTATGATTGGAGTTGTTGCTGCTATTATTGCTTACACCATCGGGCGATCATTTGCAGTCGGTTACTTAATATTTCCTCTCTCAGGCAAAAATTACTATATCTAACTTGCAAAATGAATGAATGATTTTTTAATGAGGAATTGATGTCCACATAACTTTTTTGTTTCTAATCTTGTAACAGTTTATTAACTTACCTGCCGAACAACAACACATAGAAGAGAAAAAAATGAAATTAAAACTTCCGCCGTCAACTCAAAACTGGATTTCATTGATCGGCGCTACTATTGCGCTAATAACTTTTTTTATGATTGTATTTTTGTCTGTTGTATCAATCGTTTTCGAAAGCAATAATTCGTATCTCGGTATTGTTATATATATGGCGTTGCCCGCTGTTATGGTGCTCGGACTTTTATTAATTCCTCTCGGTATGTATTTAAAAGTCAAAAAAGAAAAGAAGTTGAGCGAAGAAGAAAAGAAGGGCTGGCCGATTCTTAATTTAAATGAAGTGCGGCAAAGAAATGCATTCATGATCTTTTTTGTTGGTACTTCAATTTTTTTATTGACTTCCGCTGTTGGAAGTTACGAAGCTTTTCATTTTACGGAATCGGTTGAGTTTTGCGGACAGATTTGTCACGAGGTGATGAAGCCGGAATTTGTTGCTTATCAAAACTCGCCGCATGCCCGTGTTGCGTGTGTTGCATGCCATGTTGGAACGGGAGCCGGTTGGTATGTCCGCTCAAAACTTTCTGGCTTATATCAAGTTTATGCCGTTACTCTTGGAACAGTTCCTCGACCAATTGAAACGCCGATTGCCAATTTGCGTCCCGCGCGCGAAACTTGCGAGGAATGCCATTGGCCTCAAAAATTTTATTCGCGCAAACTTGTTATGCAAAAACATTATTTAAGCGATGAGAAAAATTCGGAATGGGATATTTCATTAACAATGAAAATCGGTTCCTCTTTAAGCGCACTCGGTTTGGAAGAAGGAATTCACTGGCATATTAATCCTGATATTAAAATTGAATACAAATCAACCGACAAAAAGAGGGAAGACATTCCGTGGGTTCGTTACACAAATCTAAAAACCGGCGAAGTTTTTATTTATGAAGACAACGATAAAAAACTTGATCAGAAAGAATTGAACAGTTTGGAAACGCGGACAATGGATTGCATGGACTGTCACAACCGTCCTTCGCATAATTACAGACCGCCGGCATTTTTTATAAACGATGCAATTACAGCCGGAAAAATTCCGCGCGAACTTCCGCAGATTAAATTTGCCGCTCTCGAAGTTTTAGCAAAAGAATATCCAACTACCGAAAACGAGATGAACGAAATCGATAAACAAATAAAAAATTTTTATAAAGATAATTATCCCGATTATTACAGCAATAAAAAAGATTTAATTGCGAAAGCGGTTAGCGGTATTCAAAGTGAGTTCAACAAAAATATTTTTCCGGAAATGAAAGTGCGCTGGAATGTTTATCCAAACAACATTGGTCATCTGGAATTCACCGGCTGTTTCCGTTGCCATAACGATAAACATAAAACTTCTACTGGAAAAGTTATTTCTAAGGATTGCAACTTGTGCCACTATATAAATGCGCAGGGCCCGCCGGATAATTTGGAAGTTGCGGCTGTAAATACGTATCTGCCGTTCAAACATCCGGGCAGCGATGTGGGCGACGAATGGAAAGAAATGCTTTGTGTTGAATGTCATACAGGACTGAATCCGTAAATTATGAAAATATTCTTGCGGTTTAATTTAAGCCGCAAGAATCTTCAGTTTCAAATCGAATAACTCTTAATTCTTTTATATATTTCCTACCGCATTATTACTATTCATCAATGAAAAATGATTGAAATAAAAAATCTTTATAAAAATTTTGGAACAAATGCTGTTCTTCGCGGAGTTAATTTAAATATTCCCGAAGGTGAATCGCTGGCGATTATCGGGCGAAGCGGCTGCGGTAAAAGTGTTTTACTTAAACATATTGTGGGATTATTAAATCCCGACGAGGGCGAAGTTAGAATTGAGGGACAATCGCTTAACGAGGTAAATCTTAAACAGCTTTATTTGATTAGAAGAAAATTCGGTTTTTTATTTCAGGGCGCCGCACTCTTTGATTCTATGACTGTGTTCGAAAATGTTAGTTTGCCTCTTGTCGAAAATAATTTGATTGATTCAAAAGGTGAGATAGAAAAGATTGTTTCGGAAAAATTAGAACTCGTCGGTTTGCCGGATATTCAAAATTTAAAACCGGCTGAACTTTCGGGCGGAATGAAAAAACGCGTTGGACTTGCGCGGGCGCTTGTAACAAATCCTAAATATGTTTTATACGATGAACCGACAACGGGGCTTGATCCTATAATGTCGGATTCGATTGACGATCTTATCAAAGATTTAAACAACAAGATTCATGTTACTTCTATTATTGTTACACATGATATGTTCAGCGTAAAAAATTGCGCAGAAAAAATAGCAATGATGCACGAGGGGAAGATTTATTTTACCGGCACACCGCAAGATTTACTTGAAAGCGATGATGCTGTGATCCAAAATTTTATTAAACGTACCGGCTTTGAAAAAACGAGGAATGCATCTTGAGCAAATCTAAAATAAAATATGTTTGTTCAAATTGCGGATATGAATCATTACGATGGATTGGCAAATGTCCTGCGTGCGATAGCTGGAATACTTTTACCGAAGAATTTGTTGAAGTTAAAAAATCCGGGCATGTGAATAAGTCTTTTACCGGCACAATTACAAAACTTGATTCAATTGTTCATGAAAATGAAACTAGAATTCTTACAAACATAATAGAATTCGACCGCGTTCTCGGCGGTGGATTGATGCCCGGTTCTGTAGTATTGATTGGCGGTGATCCCGGAATTGGAAAATCAACTCTTGTAATGCAAGCAGCAGCAAAACTTGAACGGAAAGTTTTATATGTAACAGGCGAAGAATCTGTCAACCAAATTAATCTCCGCGCTAAAAGACTAAAAGTTGCATCGGAAAACGTACTTGCAATGACGGAGACCGATCTCGAAGTAATTCTTAACGCTATCGAAAAAGAAAAACCGGAAGTTGTTATTGTAGATTCAATTCAAACAACATATAAACCTGATCTTGAAAATACGCCCGGTACAATAACACAAATACGGGAATGCACTTCCGAGTTGATGCAACTTGCAAAAAAAAGTCATTGCGCTATAATTATTATTGGACATATTACAAAAGAGGGGATGATAGCCGGACCGAAAATTCTTGAGCACATTGTTGATACTGTATTACAGTTCGAAGGAGAGAGAAGCCATTCTTATAGAATTTTGCGCGCGCAGAAAAACCGGTTCGGCAGTACAAACGAAATAGGTATTTTCGAAATGTTTGATGACGGTTTGCACGAAGTTAAAAATCCGAGCGAGATATTTTTAAGCGAACGCGAGAAAGAAATTACAGGCTCTGTCGTAACCGCAAGTATCGAAGGCACGCGCCCGATTTTACTCGAAGTACAAGCGCTTGTTACTCCATCGGCTTTCGGTAATCCCCAGCGGGTTGCAACGGGATTCGATTATAGAAGGTTATCAATTTTGTTAGCGGTTTTGGAAAAACGCGCGGGATTAAAACTATCCGCTCAAAATGTTTTTTTGAATATTGCTGGTGGAATCCGAATTGACGAACCGGCAGTTGATCTTGCTGTTTGCTGCGCGATTGCGTCGAACTACACAAATAAATTTGCAAAGAACGAAACAGTTGTAATCGGCGAAGTTGGACTTGGCGGAGAAGTACGCAGTGTGAGTAATATTGAAAAAAGAATTCAAGAAGCTTCTAAGCTTGGCTTCAAAAAGATTATTGTCCCTTCTAATAATATGAAATCTTTGAAATCAAAAAATAATATTGAATTAATCCCGGTTGAAAATATTATTGCAACAATTCAAAAGGTATTGGGCTGATAGTTATTGTTAAAACACAAGCCGTTTATAATTCCTTAGTAAATAAAATGAAAAACGAAAAATCATTTCCTATATTATCTACAATTGTTGTTTGGTTTTTACTTGCAATATTTGCAAACATTAATGGTGTAATAAGAGTTTATTTGATTGCCCCGCTTGTTGGCGAAGCGGCTGGACATGTAATTAGTTGCTTTACTTTTTCGGCTATAATATTTGTAGTAACGTATTTATTTATCAAACGGAAAAACATAATCAATAGCAAAACTTTAATAAAAATTGGGCTCTTGTGGTTGTTGATGACAATAACATTCGAGTTTATATTCGGTCATTTTGTGATGAATCATTCATGGGAAAAACTTTTGCACGACTATAATATTTTTGCCGGAAGATTGTGGATAGTTGTTCTTGCTGTAACTTTTATTTCTCCTTTTATTTGCGGCAGTATTTTGAATGAAAAGAGTAAATAATAACCGCGCAGATCTTTTGTGAGCGTTAATTATCATGCTTTTCATAATCAATCATATACGATCCGTGCTCGGATTTCTTTATTAAAAATTAAAATAGGTTTTTATGAAGGAAAAGATTTCAATTGTACTTAGACTTGTTTTGGGATTTACTTTTATACTTTCAGCATATTCAAAATTAATCGCACCGGGAATTGTAGAGATAATAATCATAGATCACGGGCTTGTATCTTCGCGTGAAGTTGCTGCAATTTTAGTAAGAATATTAATCGGTCTTGAATTCTCTTTGGGTGTTTTATTCTTTCAAAAAAATTATTTAAAGAAAATAATTATCCCAGCGGCATTTATTTTTCTTATTGGATTTACAGCTTACTTGATCTATTCAGGTTATGTGCTTGGCGATAATCAAAACTGCGGCTGCTTTGGTACAATGATTGAAATGTCACCTACCGAATCGATAATTAAAAATATTTTTTTAATTATCGGTTTAATTTTTACAAATAAACTTACATCATACGAAGAAAAGAAAACGCTTGTCCCTTCGGCATTTCTAATTATGCCGATAATTTTTGTTTTCATTTACTCCCCGGTAAAATCTGCAAATGATTTGAAGTTTTCAGAGTACACAAATTTTTTAGACGGCGGCAGAACCGATCTTTCTGAAGGCGACAAATTAATTGCAATTTATAATACAGAATGTGAGCACTGCCAA
>CAZRMG010000111.1:0-8180 GCA_964601095.1 uncultured Melioribacteraceae bacterium
ATGAAAGATAATAATGCTTGGTACGGCGGCTCATTAAAACCCGAATACGTTTCAACCTGGGCGCTGTACATTTCGAAATATATTAGTGATTATAAAAAACAGGGAATCCCGATCTGGGGAATCACTCCCGAAAACGAACCGCTCGGTAATGATTCTCACTGGGACAGTATGCACTTTACTGCCGAACAGATGCGTGATTTTATAAAGAATCATCTTGGTCCTCAATTCCAAAAAGATAAAATCGATTCTAAAATTCTTTGTTTCGATCAAAACCGTGATGAAGTAAAAAAATGGACAGAAACTATTCTGGGCGATAAAGAAGCAGCAAAATATATTTGGGGAACGGCTGTTCATTGGTACAGCAGCACAGTTTCGTGGTATCCTGAAGTTCTGAATGAAGTTCATAATAAATTTCCCGACAAGCATATTATTCACACAGAAGGATGCATTGATAACGATGTTCCTGTTTGGCAAAATGATGATTGGTATTGGGAAAAACTTGCGACCGATTGGGGCTACGAATGGGCGGCGGAAAAAGACAAACATTTACACCCGATGTACGTTCCCGTATCTCGCTACGCAAACGATATAATCGGAGGGATTAACAGCTGGTTAACAGGATGGATAGATTGGAATATTGTTTTAGATGATAAAGGCGGACCAAATCACGCAAGCAACTGGGCTATTGCGCCGGTGCTTGTTAAACCCGAAACAAAAGAAGTTTATTATACTCCATTATTTTACGTGATGAATCATTTCAGCAAATATATACGTCCCGGTGCTCACAGAATCGGTTTTGAGAGCTCTTCTAAAGATTTAATGGTTACCGCTTGCATTAATAAGGACAATAATATTGCAGTGGAAATTTATAACTCAACTGAAAAAGAAATAAAGTATTCAATTCAAATAGGCGGAAAAAATATTAACTATCATATTCCAAGCAACGCTTTGCAGACAGTTATTATTAAATAAATATGTCAAACAGAGATTTTGATTCGACACCGATTAAGTTGGAAAATGAACTACTCCAGCTTGATATTCAAACACCGGGTAATCCTTATAGAGGTTCCCGGTTTGATTGGACGGGACAAATTGTTCAAGTAAAATACAAGAACAAACATACTTTTTGCACCACTGAGTTAATTAACGGACAATTGATAAATGAAAAAGGTAGAGGATTATATAGCGAATTTGGAATTGATCAACCCGTTGGATATGATGATTGTCCCGTCGGCGGTAAATTTCCGAAGATAGGTGTGGGACTTCTTACAAAGGATTCAAACAAGCCGTATGATTTTTTTCACAATTATGAAATTAAACAATATTCATTCCCATATTCGGTTGAGAAAGATAAAGTGCAGTTTTTTTGCGAAGCGGAAGAAAACAAACATGAGTATTCTTTTCAATTGGAAAAACAGATTCAACTTAACAGTAATTCATTTACCATAAACTATACATTGCGAAACAAGGGTACCAAAATTATTCGAACGAACGAATATGTTCATAACTTTTTATCTATTAATAATAAAAACATTAGCAGTGATTATAAATTATCATTTCCCTTTAAAGTGAATCCGCAAAAATTCAATCAATTGGTTGACCCGAATAACATATTAGATATAAGTGATGAATCATTGACGTGGAATTCTGTTCCTACTGCTCCGTTTTTTATCGCCGGTTTAAACGGTGATTATAATGAAAAAGGTAGCTGGTCACTAATTAATGTAAAAGATAAAGTAGGAATAAAAGAAACAGCAAGTTTTAATGTGCACAAAATAAATCTGTGGGGTAATACTCACGTTGTAAGTCCCGAACTATTTGTAAACATAATTGTACCGCCGAAGAGTGAATACTCTTGGTCTAGAACTTTTACTGTTTTTCTTTTGGAATGATTCAAAGTTCAAGTCAGAATTTCAAATTTGAATTTAGGATTTGCGGGTAATAGTGTTGGAGAAAATAATAATGGAAAAAAGTGTAAATAAAATTATTCCACGGATTATTGTACCGGCGATAATTGAGAAATTAGAACAAAATGAGAACATTTTTATCATGTTACTATAGTACGATGTTTTGTTACTATGCGCCGAGAAAAAAAACAGCGCATTAACTTTTTTTACACACAAAATTTTAAGATGAGGCCCATCCCGCAAAATTTTTGAATACTAATGTTTTGCAGTATCAAAAATCCTTTAGGATGGCTCTCTCGAAACAGACCTTGGCTGGAGAAATTATGGTTAACAATTCTGAAAAAATTTCTTTCAAAGAAAAAGTAGGATACGGACTCGGCGACACGGCTTCGAATCTTTACTTTCAGATGTTTGTAAATTTTTTGCTTTTCTTTTACACCGATATTTTTGGAATTCCCGCCGCCGTTGCCGGTACTATGCTTGCGGTATCAAGATTTGCGGATGCATTTCTCGATCCTGCAATGGGCGCAATTGCCGATAGAACAAAAACAAAATGGGGAAGTTTCCGTCCATACCTTTTATGGGGCGCGTTACCGCTTGCGATACTTGGAGTGTTGGCATTTATAACTCCAAATTTTGATATGACCGGAAAAATAATTTATGCGTATATAACTTATAACTTAATTATGATTGCCTATACTTTTGTAAATATTCCTTATTCGGCAATGCTTGGTGTAATTTCTTCTAATTCTCTGGAACGAACAAGTGTTTCAACATATAAATTTGTGCTCGCTTTTGTCGGCGCTTTTGTTGTACAGGGACTAACTCTTCCGCTTGTGGACTTTTTTGGCGGTGGAAATCAAGCGCTCGGTTTCCCTACAACAATGGCAATTTTCGGTGTGGTTGCATGCATTCTATTCTATATAACATTTAAAACTACAAGAGAACGGGTTAAAGCATCGGAGAGTCAAAAAACTTCCTTAAAGAGCGATCTTAAAAATCTTGTATCAAACCGCCCTTGGATGTACTTGCTTATTATGAGCATCTTTACTCTCGGCTATATTATTATCAGAAGCGGAACAATAGTTTATTATTTCAAATACTATATAGGCGATGAGTTATTAACATCTTTATTTATGGTTTTGGGAACGATAGCTGTTATTGCAGGGGTTGCAAGCACACAATTTTTCGCAAAGAAATTCGGCAAGAAGAATTTTTATATAGCGGTGATGTTATTAACAACTATTCTAACTGTTGTATTTTATTTCATTCCTAGAGAACAGATAGCCCTAATATTTGCACTTCATATTCTTATATCGTTTATAATGGCGCCGCAAGCTCCGCTGCTTTGGGCTATGTACGCCGATACCGCAGATTATTCCGAATGGAAAAACAATCAACGTGCAACAGGACTTGTATTTTCCGCGGCAATATTTGCGCAGAAATTCGGTATAGCAATTGGCGGAGGTTTAGCCGGCTGGTTATTGGCAATGTTCGGGTTTATTGCAAACACTCAACAAACTCCCGAAACTCTCGAAGGTATATTGTTTATGATGAGTTTTATTCCTGCAGTTGGAAGTTTTATTCCGGCTATCGCGGCTTTCTTTTACGAGTTGGATGATAAGAAAATGAAACAAATAGAAATAGAACTTGAGGAAAGAAAGGCATTATCTAATTAAACTATAAAGGTCGATAAGTTTATGCCGGGATTTTGGAATTATATTTATACAAAATTGCTGAAAGAAAAAAATATTCGATTGCTATTCCTTCTTTGTTTCTTTGCAATAATATCGAACGATGCTTCCGCACAAGATTATCAATTAATCTGGTCGGATGAATTCGATGGAAGTGAACTCGATAATTCAAAGTGGGAACATCAAATTGGCAACGGTTCCGGCGGGTGGGGCAATAACGAAAAGCAATATTACCGCGCTGAGAATTCAGTTGTTAACAACGGTTTTTTAACAATCATAGCAAAAAAGGAAAACTTCAACAACTTCAATTATACATCTTCTCGTATTCGAACAATAAACAAAGGCGATTGGAAATACGGCAAATTCGAGATGCGTGCGAAGATGCCTATTGGTAAAGGTATTTGGCCTGCATTCTGGATGATGCCGACGGAAAGTGTTTACGGCGGCTGGGCTGCAAGCGGCGAAATAGATATAATGGAATACCTTGGGCACGATACAAAAAAAGTATACGGTACAATTCATTACGGCGGATCTTGGCCTAATAATAAAAGCAGCGGCGGTTCATATTCATTAGCAAGCGGCGGCTTTAATGATGACTTTCATACTTTCACTCTAATTTGGGAAGAAAGAAAAATGGAGTGGTATGTTGATGGAATTCTTTATTCAACAAAAACAAACTGGAATACTGCCGGGCATTCTTTTCCGGCGCCTTTCGATCAAAACTTTCATTTCATTCTTAATTTGGCTGTGGGCGGAAATTGGCCCGGCTACCCGGATGAAACTACAGTATTCCCTCAAGAATATGTAATCGATTATGTGAGGGTTTATCAATCAATTACCGGAATTGACGATGAGAAATATCTTCAAAATGATTTTTCGTTAAGTCAAAATTATCCAAACCCGTTTAACGGACAAACAATAATTAATTATAAAGTTTCTAAAACGAGTCATGTTAAATTAATTCTAACGGATATGCTTGGTAGAACAATTACAACTATTGTTAACAAAATTCAAGAGCCCGGTTCATATTCGGTTTCGCTTGATGCATCAAACATAAGTTCCGGCGTTTACGTGTATAGCTTGTACTCTGGCAATTATTATAGTAGCAGAAAACTAATGTTGGTTAAATAACAAAAAATTTGGAAATGACAGAAACAAAAATTTATATAGGCGCTCAACATTTTCAAAACATGGAAAAAGACGTACGTGGTGAAACTGTTATAATTGAGAACGAAAGATTTTATCGAATCTCGAACTACGATTTAATGCGCCCGTTTTTAATGAATATTGTCAGCGACTCGGATTTATGGATGTTCATTTCAAGTAACGGCGCACTAACAGCCGGAAGAAAAAATCCGGATAATGCTTTGTTCCCGTATTATACGGACGATAGGATTCACGATTCACACGATATTACAGGAAGCAAAACCGTAATATTTGTTAAACGAGAAAACAAATCTTTTTTATGGAAACCTTTTTTTGCAGGTCATAACGGTATTTATAATGTTGATAGAAATCTTTATAAAAATGTTGCAGGTAATACAATAATTTTTGAAGAAATAAACCATGATCTAAAATTAACTTTAAAATACGCGTGGCAAAATTGCGATAAGTTTGGGTTCGTAAAAAAACCAACAATAATTAACAACGGCAATGAAACGGTTAATGTTGAGTTATTGGACGGCATTCAAAATATTCTTCCGTTTGGCGCTGATAGAAAATTTCAATTGGAGTACAGTACATTACTCGACGCGTATAAAAAAAACGAACTTATTGAAAAAACAGGACTTGGATTATTCACTCTCAGCTCAATTCCAACTGATAAAGCAGAACCGAGTGAAGCATTAAAAGCTTCTACTGTTTGGTCTGTTGGTTTGAGTAATAAAAAGATTTTACTTTCATCATTGCAGGTTGAAGCATTTGAAAACGGTCAGCCTGTTGCACAGAAAAAAATCACGAAAGCACAACGCGGGGCCTACTTCGTTAATTCTACGCTTGAATTATCGCCTGGAAATACTTTAACATGGTATATAGTTGCCGATGTAAACAAGGACCAGGCGGACGTAAGCACGTTGAATTATTTACTTAATTCCAAGCATGACGAAATTACAGAACTAATAGAAAAAGAAATTTCTAAAAGCAAAAAAAATCTAAATAGCATTGTAGCAAGTGCAGACGGCATTCAATTAACAAAAGACCAGTTGATAATATCGCGTCATTTTTCTAATACAGTATTCAACGTAATGCGCGGCGGTATTTTTGACGACAACTATTTTATCAGCAAACCCGATATTATTTCCTTCATTAATAAAGCTGACAAATTACTTGGTAATAACAGAATAGATTTCTTTAACAACTTGCCCGAACAAATTAGTTTTGTTGAACTTATGGAATGTGCTCGAAATGCAAAAGACCCCGTTTTGGAAATGATGTGTTATGAATACATGCCTTTAACATTCGGCAGACGCCACGGCGACCCAAGCCGCCCGTGGAATCTTTTTTCTATAGATATTAAAGATGAACACGGAGACAAAGCATTAAACTACCAAGGTAACTGGAGGGATATATTCCAAAACTGGGAAGCTTTGGCTCTTTCTTTTCCCGGCTTTATAGAGAACATGATTGTTAAATTTGCAAATGCTTCCACAGCCGACGGTTATAATCCATATAAAGTAACAAGAGACGGTTTCGACTGGGAAGAATTGGATCCCTCAGATTCGTGGTCGTACATTGGTTACTGGGGCGATCACCAAGTTGCATATCTTCATAAATTGCTGCTGCTGTCAGATAAATTTAACCCAGGTACTTTAAAAGAATTTTTGGTGAAAGAAATTTTTACTTACGCCAATGTCCCGTACAAAATAAAATCTTACGAAGAAATTATAAAAGACCCGCACAATACAATCGATTTTGATTTCGAACTTAACGGGAAAATAAAAGAAAGAGTATCGGAAAAAGGCAACATAGGCAAATACATCTTTGATAATGACGGAAAATTATTCAGGGTTAATTTCACGGAAAAATTACTTTTAGTAATATTAACAAAACTCTCGAATTTTATTCCCGAAGCCGGTATCTGGATGAATACACAGCGCCCCGAATGGAACGACGCTAATAACGCACTCGTAGGCAACGGCGCATCGATGGTTACACTTTATTATCTGCGAAGTTTCGTTTCATTATGCATTAACCTCTTTAGCGGAATTGAATCCGAACATGTAAAATTATCGGAAGAAGTTGTTGAATTACTCGATTCAATAAGTAACATTTTAACTGAATTGCGTGAACTATCGAAGGATAGTATTTCGGATTACGAGAGGAAAATAATTCTCGACAAGTTGGGAACGGCAGGCAGCGATTACAGGAACAAAATATACTCTGATAATTTTTCGGGTATGAAAAAACCGTTTACCTTTAGCAAAATCCATATGTTTTTGCATCTTGCCTTAGATAATATTGATCATTCGATTTATGCAAATAAAAGGGATGATAATCTTTATCATTCATATAACCTTATAAAAATTAATAACAGTAACGGAATCAGCATTCGCCATTTATATGAAATGCTTGAAGGTCAAGTGGCAATTCTTAATTCCGGTTTCCTCTCTGCAGAAGATTCCGTACAGCTTCTCAACTCATTGAAAAAAAGTGTTCTCTATAGGAAAGATCAGAATAGTTATTTATTGTATCCGGAAAGAGAGCTTCCGCTGTTTACGGAAAAAAATATAATACCGAGTGAACTTATTGAAGCTTCCGCCTTCTTAAAAAAGATGATTCGTGAAAAAAATAGTAGCATCGTTGTTGAAGACGTTGATGGTAAAGTTCATTTCAATAGCAAGTTCAAAAACAAATCATATCTTAAAGAAGCATTAGAAAAAAATGTTAAATCATTAAGCAACAATGAAAATGAAGAACAAATAGTACTCGATATTTATGAATCTGTTTTTGATCATCAATCATTTACAGGAAGATCAGGTACGTTTTATAAATACGAAGGACTCGGCAGCATTTATTGGCATATGGTTTCCAAACTTTTGCTTGCGGTACAGGATACTTTTTACCGCGTGCTCGATTCCGATGAAAACGTAAATGCATTGATAGAACTAAAAAAAATCTATTATGAGATTAGAGAAGGAATAGGAATTCACAAATCACCTAAACTTTACGGCGCATTTCCAACAGATCCGTATTCGCACACACCCTCAAATATGGGAGCCCAGCAGCCCGGCATGACAGGTCAAGTTAAGGAAGATATTATTTCGAGATTCGGTGAGCTTGGAGTTTTGGTGCGCGATGGGAAAATTCATTTCAATACTAGTCTATTGGATAAAAATGAATTTTTAGAAAAATCATGTATCTATGAATATTTTGATGTTACAGGCGAATATCAAACGCTCATGCTTAACCAGGGTATGTTGGCATTTACAATCTGCCAAGTGCCTATCATTTATATACTTGCCCATGAAGAAAAAATAATTATCACATTCAACGATAATAACGAAGTGGAACTTGAAGGATTTGTTTTGGGTGCAGGCATGAGTAAAATGATTTTCAACCGAGAAAATAAAGTTGTTAAGGT
>CAZRMG010000112.1:0-8153 GCA_964601095.1 uncultured Melioribacteraceae bacterium
GGCATAAGAAAACATTTCACTGCAAATTTCCGAAACAGATTTATCCTTAAACCCTTCCTCTCGCAGTTTAATAAAATATGCATTTTCAGCAAAGCGGCATGCATCTAGAAAAAGTGGAATGTTATATTTTTTACAAACAAGTTTTACATCATGAATATTTTGCATAGAAACGGGTTGACCGCCTCCGGAATTATTAGTTATCGTTAGAACAACAAGCGGAATATTTTCCTTTCCGACTTTATTAATAAATGCTTCCAATGCCTCGATATCCATATTCCCTTTAAAGGGAGCGCGTTGTTCGGGGTGTTTGCCAACTTCGCATAAAAGGTCAACTGCTTCTGCGCCTGTAAATTCAATGTTGGCACGGGTTGTATCAAAAAAAGTATTACTCGCAAAATATTTACCGGGTCCGCCGAGAACCGAAAATAAAATTTTCTCCGCGGCCCTGCCTTGGTGTGTAGGAATAATAAATTTATCACCGGTAATTTTATTAACCGCGCTTTCAAACCTGTAAAAACTTTTTGCGCCTGCGTACGATTCATCACCCCGCATAATTCCAGCCCACTGATCGGAACTCATTGCGGATGTACCGCTGTCGGTTAACAAATCTATTAATACATCCTCTGCGTGTAAAAGAAAAGGATTATATCCCGCTTCTTCCAACAATCTTTTTCTTTCTTCCTTAGTTGTAAATTTAATTGGTTCCACTGACTTGATTTTAAAAGGTTCGATTATGGTTTTCATAAATACCCAAAGTTTTTTTCTGATAGAATAAAATTAAGGATTATTAATATAGATTGTTTGCAAAATTCAATATTGAATCGATTCATATTATTAATAGAAAATCAAAAAAAATACTCTTGCTTAAAATAAATTTTTCTTAAATTTGAACTGCTTACCTCACTTATAAAATCAATAG
This sequence comes from uncultured Melioribacteraceae bacterium, assembly GCA_964601095.1. Taxonomy (GTDB): domain Bacteria; phylum Bacteroidota; class Ignavibacteria; order Ignavibacteriales; family Melioribacteraceae; genus JAEWUC01. The sequence goes on from CAZRMG010000112.1 coordinate 920, forward strand.
AGGAGAAAACTGAATGGACGAAATGAACGACCAAGCACCAAATATGTCGCCGGTAGAACCGGAAGAAGAATCTGAATTAAACCACACCGATAAACTTGTCGGCGTATTTTCAGAACCCGGAAATACATTTGCAAAAATGGCAAAGATTGGTGCAAAAACAAGCGACTGGCTTATTCCAATAGTAATTCTTTTAGCTGTTGCAATTTTATCCAGCATAGTAATGATTACAAACCCAACTCTCAATTCGAAGATGAAGCAGGACAATGAAAAACGAATTCAAGAAATGGTTGACAAAGGCACAATAACACAAGAGCAAGCCGATCAACAAATTGAAATGAGCGAAAAATTTATGGGCGGCACTTTTATGATTATCACATCCGCCATATCAATAATAATCATGGGATTTATTTTCTTCTTTTTGATAAGTGCGCTTTGGCTGCTTGCTGTTAAATTTATATTGAAAGGCGACGGCACATTTAAGGATGCAATGGCTGCATATGGTTTACCGCAATATATTTTAGTTATTCAAGCTATTGTAATGTTGATACTATCTCTCACAATGGGAAACTCATTCCGCTCCACAAGCGTGGCGGCGTTTATGGATCTTGATAAAGCAAGTATTCTACATTTTGCGTTATCGAAAATTGATATCTTTTCAATTTGGTTTTACGCGGTGATAAGTATTGGGTTTGCGAAAATGTTCAAATCCAACGATACGGTAAAATACTACGCGCTCGTTTTCGGATTATGGATTGTTGTTAGTTTGATATTTTTCTTTGTTGCAAAAGCGGTTCCTTTTCTAAGCTTTTTGAATAGTTGAGTAGTACTTATAAGGTTAACTGATATTTAGTAAACCTCTCTGCTACGCAGGGAGGTTTTTTTTATAACATTTTTTGGATGTCTTTTTCCGAACCGAATAGAATCAATATATCATCCTTTTCGATTTTTGTCGTCCCGGAAGGAATGCCTATTATTTTTTCCGATTCCACATGAGATAAGCCGAGTATGCCGGATTTTATTTCCTTTCGTTTAATCGTAACAACGCTAAGGTTAAAATTTTTTACAAGGTTAAGTTCCTGCAGGCTTTTACCCACAAAATTATCCGGTGCTATTATTTCTACAATACTGAAATCGCTCTCAATAAAAAGGGAGTCGATAACCTTGTCATGAAGCAGGCTGTTCGATACTTTAAGAGCTGCCTCCTCCGTTGGTAAAATAATTTCTTTTATTCCGAGTGCGGACAAAATCTTTTTGTTTATTTCGGTTGTCGCACGAACTATAATTCTTTTAACATCAATAGACTGAAGCGCCGCCACGGTAAGTATACTCGCCTCAAAGTCGTCGCCCATTGCCACAATTACCGCGTCGTATTCGATTAGATTTTGAGTACGCAAAGATTTTTCTTCGGTAGAATCCAGTCTAACGGCGAGTGTTACGAAATCTTTAACCTCTTCAAGTTTTTCCATATCGTTGTCGATAGCCAGCACTTCTGCGCCCTTTTCTACGAGAAAAGACGCTAAATACGTTCCAAAATTACCCAGCCCTATTATTGCAATTTTTTTATTCATTGACTTATCCTCAAATAATTATTTTTTCTTCAACATAATCATAATTATGAATTTCTCTTGAGCGGAACAATGCGAAAGTAAATGTTAAAAACCCTATTCTGCCAATAAACATTGTAATGATAATTATTGCTTTACCGGTAGTTGATAAATACGGTGTAATGCCCTCGGATAAACCCACGGTGCTTGCCGCGGAAATAACTTCAAATAAAATTTCCTCGAACTCAAACGGCTCTGTCAGTGTTAACAAAAATACCGCCATTGTGATGTAAACCATGGATATTATTATAGTGCTGAATGCTTTACTGATATCCCGTGAAGAAATTTGCCTTTTAAATATTTCCACGTTTGGTTTTCCCCGTGCAATTGAATACAAATTTAGAAGCGAAAGACTAAACGCTGTAGTTTTAATTCCACCGCCGGCGGAACCGGGTGAAGCACCTATCCACATTAAAGCTATCATTATGAAAATGGTTGCCAACGAAAGATCGGGAACATTCACTGCATTAAACCCGGCTGTGCGCGTTGAGACTGAATGAAAGAGCGCTGAAATTAATTTTTCTCCAATACTATTTTCTTTTAATATGTTGTTGTATTCAATCGCAAAAAATAGAAATGCCCCCACAAACAGAAGTATGCCGCTGCTTAACAGAACTAATTTCGAATGGATTCTAAACTTCATTCTTTTGCCGGAAATCCTTTTCAATACATTAGTTCCAACATCATTTAAAACAGGAAATCCTATTCCGCCGACCACAATCAAAAACATTACAACTGATAAAAACGGAACATTTAACGAAAGACTATGATGAGCTAAGTTTTGTCCGTACAATGAAAAACCCGCGTTGCAAAAAGCCGACACGGAATGAAATACAGCGAAGAATATTTTATCGACAGGAGATTTAATAAAATCAACGCTACCGCTATATACTATAAAAACTGCGCCAAGTACTTCTATAATAAACGTTGTTGTAATTATTGTTATTATGAATTTTTTAATGCTCGATATATTTTCTTCGCCCAATATTTCCTGGATGGCTATATATTCCTTCAAGTTGTATGATTTGCCGGACGACATTGCGAAAAAACTGGTGAGCGTCATTATTCCAAGTCCGCCTATTTGAATCAGGAATAAAATTATCACTTGTCCGGTAGTTGAAAAAAATGATTGAGTGTTTAGAGTTACTAATCCCGTAACAGTAACGGCGCTTGTAGCTGTAAACAAAGCATCAATAAAATTAATACTACCATTAACAGTGGATTTGGGCATCATCAACAAAAGAGTACCAAGGGCGATAATTACAAAAAAACTAAGCATAAGCAGAACAGACGGTTGTATGTTCAGGTATAATATTTTTTTTGTTTGATTAAGTGCCTCGACTCCCAGCGCAACTAATGCCAATATTTGAGTTGTTATTAAATAAACATATGCTATTGTTTCGGGAAGAAGTAATGGGTTAATCGACAATAAAAGTTTCTCTATTACTTTTGGAAGCAACAAGTACAAAATTATTATGCCAACCAAAAACAATTCGACTCGGTGGGTTTTAACAAATTTTTTCCTGTCTATTTCAAGCACTGTTCTTAATAGATAATAAACCGCAAGAGCTACCAAAACATAACCGGGCATTTTCGATGTGATTTTTTTTATATCCTCATCTATATAGAAACCGTATTCGGCAATTAAACTTCCAACAGATACCGCGGCTAAAAATGCAAGCATCAATTTCAATATTAACAACACCACTCTTCGATAATCGTAAAGTCGTTTTCTATAGTTTGCTGCTGGGGAACTGACTCTAAATTTGTCGAATAATTTGCTCATACTTTAATTCTTCTGAGTTAATTTAAAATAATATTAATATGAATAACGCTCATTAAATAATCGACTGCGGATCTATATCCAATATAATTCTAATATTTCGAAATCTTGATTTCTGATTGAATTCTATAAACGAGTTCAAGATTGCACTTCTTAAAATTTTTCCGGATGGATCTTTTTTGCGATTACTTTTAATTACAATTTGAAAACGATACATCCCCTTAATTTTATAAATAACCGCTTCCGTGGCTGGAGAAATATTTAATCCTTTTCCATACTTGTTCAAATATTTTGCAAACTCGTTAATTGCGCTGCGAGCATTGTTTTCTTTTTCATCTTTTATTTCAATCACTCCGATGCGAGCAAACGGCGGGTATTCGCCTTGTTCGCGCAATGCAATTTCTTTTTCGTAAAAACCTTTATAATCATTTTCAATAACTTTTTGAAGAACAAAATTTTTCGAATTTTGTGTTTGAATTACAACCTCGCCCTCTTTATCGCTGCGCCCGGCGCGCCCGCTTACTTGCGTTAGAAGTTGAAATGTCCTTTCGTCCGCACGGAAATCGGGAAGCCATAATGATGTCTCTGCTGAAATTACTCCCACCAAAGTAACATTTGAAAAATCTAATCCCTTAGAAACCATTTGTGTTCCTACCAAAACATTTATCTCGCCTTTGCGAAAGCTGTTTAATATTTCGCCGAGTTTACCTTTTTTATTGATCGAATCGGAATCAACCCTTTCAATTTTCACGTTTGGTAAATAATAGTCAAGTTCGTCTTCTACTCTTTGTGTCCCCGTTCCAAAAAATTTTAAATTAATCGACCCGCAATTAGGACATGCCTTTGGAACTTGTTTAACGGTTCCACAATAATGGCACTGCAAAATGTTTTTGTTAAGATGATGAACCATTGCAACTGAACAATCGTCGCAAGTAACAACATCGCCGCAATCGTTGCAGAACACCTGTGTCGCAAAACCTCTTCTATTCTGTAGAATTATTACGCTTTCTTTCTTTTTAATTCTGTTATCAATTTCATCGAGAAGGGTTTTGGAAAAGACACTTTCCATTCTTTTCTTTTTTTTCTCAATTGTAATATCAACAAGTTTTATAACCGGAAGTTTCGCGTTGTCTATTCTTTCCTTTAATTCGAGCAAAATATATTTACCATTGAGCGCGTTGTACATACTTTCCAACGATGGCGTTGCCGATCCAAGAACAACTGGGCATTTGCTGATCATACCTCGTATAATTGCCGCATCTCTTGCATTATACTTTGGCACAATATCCTGCTGCTTATAACTTTGATCGTGTTCTTCGTCCACGACTATCAATCCTATGTTTTGCAGCGGTGCAAACAACGCTGAACGAGGACCGATTACAACTTTATATTTTCCCGAAATTATTCCCCGCCAAGTATCGTAACGTTCGCCGAGCGACATTCGGCTGTGAAATACTGCCGTGATATTACCGAAATAATTAAAAAACCGTGAGGTAATTTGGGGTGTAAGCGAAATTTCCGGCACAAGAATTATTACACTCTTTCCCCTTTCTACAACACTTTTTGCCAACTCAATATAAACTTGCGTTTTACCGCTTCCCGTTACGCCGTGCAGTAAAAATGTTTCGAATTTGTTTTCTTTTATCGGAGATAAAACTCTTTCAATTATATTTTTCTGAGCTTCCGTAAGAGTAATGTTTTTAGAATCTTCTTTGTATGTTTCTGTAAATGTTCTTTCAATCTCTTTATCGAATATTTCAACAAAACCTTTTTCCGCCAAGCTATTTACCGACGCAGCACTTATTTTTGTTTTTTTCAACAAATCGCTCAGCAGTATTTCTTCTTTATTCGAAATCAATTCTAAAAGGACAACTACTTGTTTCGGTGATTTTTTTTCGAGTTCCGGCATAAAATCATAAATCTCATCCAACGGCTTTTTTATGCGTACGCACTTTTGTTTTTTTACACGCACTTTTGCGTTTTCAACGATACTCAAAACAGTAACGGCGCCCAGTTTTTCAAGCGATGCTAATGCCGAGTGTATGTTTTTGTTCTTCACTTCTTTTTGAAGTTGTGAAATGTTTAACACTTCCTTATTCGATAAAACTGATAGCAGTTTAGCTTTGATGGAAGTTTGTTTCTTTTCCTTTAGTAAAAGTTCGGCACAATAATCTTTATCGGCAACAATTTTCTTTTTAGATTCAACATCGCTGCCGTACGGAACTGAATTGCGCAGCGCTTCGCCGATTGAACTTAAATAATATTCAGAAATCCATTCATAAAATTTCAAAGTGATTTCATCGAAAATCGGTTTTTCGTCAAGTATGTCTTTTACATTTTTGATTTTTTCTTTTACTTCGGTTGTTTCGGCAAGAGCTGTAACAAAACCCGTAAGTGTGCGTTTACCAAATGGAACAACTACCCGCACGCCAACAGAAATTGATTTCTCGAACTCCTGCGGGATTATATAGGTAAATGCGTTTCTAAACGGTAACGGGAAAACAACCTGACAGTACATTTAATCTCGTTTGATTTTTAATTTACTTGAAAATCTTTTAACGACATCACTCTCTTAATAACGGTGTAATAAATCATCATTTCGATTTTCACTTTAAATATATGAATTCACTTTTTGTTTTCATTGCTTAAAAAAACATAATGACTTAAATTGCCCGCGCAATTTTAAACAATGGAGAACTTCATGAATAAAAATAAATTTTTAATTATTGTTTTTTTACTCACCGCGCTTTTAACCGTACGCGCTTCCGAAGAAAAATACGGTAAAGAAATTACTCTTAAGGAAAAAACTGCCGTTTCTGCATTATTGACAGATCCCGAAAAGTACAACGGAAAAACTATTTTGATCGAAGGAACTGTAATCGGCGTTTGTTCATCCCGCGGCTGCTGGATTGATATTGCGGGTGAAAATGAAAACGAGAAAATTAAAATTAAGGTTGAAGACGGAGTTATTGTTTTTCCACAAGATGCAAAGGGAAAAACTGCGATTGTTGAAGGAGTATTATCGCCTGTTGAGGGAGAATCTTGCGGCGACGAACATGCGGAAAGTAATGAAGAAGACAGCTGTTGTTCAAAAGAAACAAAAGCAAAAAAAGTTTACCAGATAATGGGACTCGGTGCGGTTATAAGATAGTTCCGAGTTCATAGTAGATAATAGTTGGAATTAAAAGCCCTTCTATGAAGGGTTTTTTTTAAATAAAGTTTTTTTATAAGCAGGCAGTAAAATTTATTGTTTATACAAGACAAGATACCTTTAATAAATTCTCATCTTTGCATTCATGCCGTTGTATTTTTTCAACTTTGAAAAAAAATCTTCGATAATAAGTTGTTTTATGTTAATTTTTCTGGCAAGTTTTTTGAAACAGTATATTCAACCAATAAATCTAATGGAGCAATAAAGAAATGAAAATTACAGACGAATGCATCAGCTGCGCAGCTTGCGTTGACGAATGTGAAAATAATGCTATTTACAATGCCGGTGAAGAATATTCAATTAACGGGGAATCGCACTCGGCGTTGAATGATGATCACACATATATCGTTCCCGAATTATGCAATAATTGCAAATCTTGCGTTGAAGTATGTGCCGTTGATGCTATTGTTGAAGATTAATTTGAAGTAAGAATAGAAACAAAAATGTCCGGTGATGCCGGACATTTTTGTTTTAAAGATTAGTTTACAGAATTGAGATGCGGTTGGATTTTAGAAACAAGGTGTTGTTTCGGAACTGCGCCAATAACCGCGTCAATCATTTTGCCGCCCTTGAAAATACCCAAGGTAGGAATGCTCATAATTCCATACTGTGAAGCTACGTTGTAATTTTCATCTG
>CAZRMG010000113.1:0-8100 GCA_964601095.1 uncultured Melioribacteraceae bacterium
CTTTGCCGAAAATGCATATTTTATAAAATTACGGGAAGCAGGGTACAAGGAAAAATCAGTTTTAGAAATTTGTAAAGAAATGTTTTCTTATGCCGACGGTTCAACTATGAGCGCGAAAAAAGATGCACTTGTAAATATCGGCGGCTGGCTTTCTATGAATGACGAAGAACTTGCGATGAAATGCCGTAATCTTTTAATAGTAACAGAAGGATTCCCTACTTACGGCGGATTGGCGGGGCGTGACCTCGAAGCAATTGCACAAGGATTGGAAGAAGTTGTCGATGAGTTTTACCTTCAATACAGACTTCGCAGTACTGAATATCTCGGTGAAAAAATTACGTCTGTCGGCGTACCGATTATTGAACCGCCGGGTGGACACGCAATTTATATTGATGCAAAAAATTTTCTGCCTCATGTTCCGCCGGAACAATATCCCGGTCAATCGATTGCTTGCGCTTTATATATTGAAGGCGGAATTCGTGCAGTTGAAATCGGTTCCGTAATGTTCGGTAAATATGATAAGCAAGGAAAATTAATTCCGGCTATGATGGAACTTGTACGGCTTGCAATACCGCGTAGAGTTTATACACAAAGTCATATCGATTATGTTGCCGAAGTTGTTATTGAAGTATTCAAAAACAGAAACAAATTAAAAGGTTACGAAATAATATATGAAGCACCGATGCTTCGTCATTTTACAGCTAAATTTAAACCGTTATAAAGCATTTCTTTCTAGAAGAAATCTTTAAAGGTTGTTTATGAAAATAAAAAAATATTTTACATACAATTCCAATCGGCAGATATTTAGAATTCTTATTTCTGATTCGGATAAATTGATTATTGAAGCGCGGAATATGGATTCTAAAGAAGTTTATTTCGATTGTTATGATTTAATTAAATGTAAAAAAATATTTACCGGTTTTCAGTTTGAAGAAAAATCCTGGATCGGCATTGAAACCGAACACAAAGACGTAATTTATTTTCATAAATACGATAAGCCGGACATGCCAAGACACCGCGGAGTAATCGCTTTCGAAATTAATACGCAAAAAATATTATGGATAAACGAAGAACTTGCTTTCCTTTTTCCTTATGGAAATAAAATATACTGTTACAAACAAGGTTTTGAGGAAAGATATTTTTATGCTTTAGATTCACTAACCGGTGAATTGATTGAAGATTTAGGAAATGATTTTCAGCTTGTTAATTCATTGCGCGGTAAATCCGATTCACAAAAAGATTGGAGCACATATAATTATCCCGAGCGGTTTTCATCTGCCGACGAAAAAACAAAAGCATTTATAAATGATTTTATAAAAGAAACAGGGATAGACGGCAACATAGAATTTTGCACTAAAAACAACTTGTTGTTATTCAACTACCATACAAAAACAAAAATGGGAAAGTATGATAACATTTTTGCTGCAGTTGAGATTGATTCTAACAAAACAATTATGAAAAAAACACTTAACTCGGATTCAACAATGTTTTATACCGACTCCTTTTTTATTTACAAAAACTTTCTATTTTTGCTCAAGGAAAAGAATGAAATAAATATCTTCACGCTGGAGTAAATATGAACCTCACAGTTGAAGAAAAGAAAATACTTCTCGAAGCCGCACGAAAATCAATTCAATCGCTTTTTGGAAAAACTGAAATTGAAAAACCTGATTATTCGTTATATCCGGTACTTAAAGAAAATGCAGGTGCATTTGTAACTTTAACAAAAGATAAACAATTGCGCGGCTGCATCGGTTATATTACATCCGATAAATATTTATTCGAAACTGTATGTGATGCCGCTGTGCAAGCCGCGGAAAGTGATCCGAGATTCATACCTGTAAAAAAAAACGAAGTGAATTCTATTCAAATAGAAGTTTCCGTTTTATCCAAACCGTTGCCGATAAATAGTTACGATGAAATTAAAGTGGGTGTACACGGACTTATCCTGGAAGAAAAAGGAAGACGCGGTTTACTGCTTCCTCAAGTTCCAATTGAACATCATTTGAATAAAGAACAATTTCTTGACGCAATCTGCCATAAAACAGGGTTTCCTTCGGGATATTGGAAAACAAAACTTTTGAAACTCAGCGGTTTTACTGCTACTGTTTTTAACGAAGTAGAAATGGACGCGAGATGAAAAACATACGTCAACCCGCAGTTGCTGGAATGTTTTATACTTCATCGCCGGAAGAATTAAGAAATGATATTCTTAATTTGTTGAATAATAATCGACCGGAAGAAAAATTTGAGAACATTTTAGGAATAATTTCACCGCATGCTGGGTATGTCTATTCGGGCAATACCGCAGCGTACGCATATAATACGTTAATAGGGAAAAATTATAAAACCGCAATAATTATTTCGCCGAGTCACAGAGAATATTTTCCCGGAGTATCGATTTATAACGGCGATGCTTACAGAACCCCCCTTGGCGATGTAAAGTTAAATAAAGAAATGATTTCGAAGATTACTGAAAACAGTAAAAATATTTTTGAAGGAATTCAGGGACACCGCTCGGAACACGCAATTGAAGTTCAACTACCTTTTCTGCAAATGACGATGAATGATTTTACGATTATACCGATTGTAATGGGTGATCAAAGAAAAATATTTGTTGATGAACTTGCCGACAAGCTTTCCAAAGTAATTGATGAAGAAACCATAATAGTTGCGAGCTCCGATCTTTCTCATTTCCATTCAAAACAAAAAGCACAAATACTCGATTCAATAGTGGCAAAAAGAATAGTCGATTTTGAATATGAAGAATTATTGGATGATTTGGAAAGTCAAAATTGCGAAGCATGCGGCGGCGGACCTATTGCCGTTCTTATGAAAACAGCAGATCTATTGAATAAGAAAAAATCTAAAATTCTTTCCATGTCGGATTCGGGTGATGTCACGAGTGATGATTCCGAAGTAGTTGGCTATTTATCGGCAGTGTTTTATTCTTAAAATGACTTCGGTGTATTATTTCTCCCCTAAATTTTAAAGAGCCATAAAATAACATTTACTATTTCGATTTTTTATACCACATTAAGGCACGAAATTAGGGCATAAAATAACTGCGGGATAAGTCCTTAAATAATATTGAAACAAAGATAAACATCCTAATTAATTTAGTCCATTTTTATAATTGTACTAATATTTTAAAATAACTAATTTTACGCCCAGTTTTTCTAAAATAATTATTATGCAAAATTATATGGAGTAAATATGGTGTTCTTTCTTAAAAACTTTCGATTAGTTTGTTTGCTGTTTATTCTGACTGTGTTTCTTGCCCCGGGAAAAATGTTCGCGCAAGATTTTTTAACGTGCATAGTTGATGGAGATGAGTATAAAGGTAAGATCGAAGAAGCCGCACAGGTTAAAATAGGTGATGAGCATTTTATTCAAGTTAAATCAACACAAGACGATCACATTTTGTATCTATATATAAAACTTTCAAAAATAAATGATAATCTTCCTATTACTCTTAATAATAAAGACCATGATGTTGAAAAAGGCGAAATGCCCGATGCGGAAATTGTTTGGGTTCCCGACGGGCCTGACAGTCCGCAGTGGAATACTGTTGACGGAAATTTAACTGTAACACAGTTTAATACTACCGATAAAACGATTTCCGGTACTTTTGAATTTAAAGCCGAGAAACATGTTTACGGATCAAAAGCCAAAAAAGAGCGACCTAGCGTAGAGCTAAAAAACGGCAAGTTTGATTCATTACATTACAAAGTCAACGCGAAATAAGAGAGGAGTTACATCCTCTCTTCTATACAATGAGAACTAATTGAGTTTCATATCAATAAAAAATCAAATAGGATTTTTCCCTTTTTGAATAAAGCTTTGCAACTTTCCCAGAATAAATTCGTCTTATTACTCGCAAATGAGCCCAAAATTTTCAATATTAAGCCAACGATTACCTCACAATAAAAACCAATTAAATATCTATTAAAAGGAGCGGATTGTAAATGAAACGCAAAATCACCCTTCTATTTTTTCTTTTTAGTTTTACGTTAGTCAGCGCTCAAACTAAAAAGATCGATTTCGTTCAGTACAAACTTGATAACGGAATTAATGTTATTCTGCATCAGGATAGTTCAACACCGATAGTTGCTATTAGTTTGTTGTATCATGTCGGGTCGAAAAATGAAGACCCTGAAAGAACAGGTTTCGCACATTTTTTTGAACATCTTATGTTTGAGGGCTCACAAAATATTTTACGGGGAGAGTTTGATAAGATTTCCCAAGGCGCAGGCGGAACAAATAACGCGAATACTTCGCAGGACAGAACTTTTTACTACCAGGTTTTTCCATCGAATCAATTAGAGTTGGGTTTGTGGATGGAATCCGACAGGTTGATGAGTTTAAGAATTGACAGCGTGGGAGTTGAAACACAAAGGAAAGTTGTTAAGGAAGAAAGAAAACAAAGTTACGACAATCAACCTTACGGTAGCATATTTGAGGAAACATTTAAACGTGCATTTAAAGTACATCCGTACAAATGGCTGCCCATCGGCTCGGTTCAGTATATCGACAAAGCAACATTGGAAGAATTCATTGATTTCCACTCAACATTTTATGTACCCCAAAATGTAACTCTTTCTATTGCCGGTGATATTAATATTGAGCAAACAAAAGAGTTGGTAAAAAAATATTTCAATGATATTCCCAAGGGAACAAAAGAAATATTCCGGCCATCTGTTGTTGAACCTCCGCTCGGCGGCGAAGTTCGCGATATCGTTTACGACAACATCCAACTTCCGCTTGTTCTTCATGCTTACAGAATTCCTGCGCAAGGTACGCCCGATGCTTATGCTCTCGAAATGCTGACGAATGTTTTAGCTGCGGGTCAAAGTTCGCGTTTGTATAAAGAAGTTGTTGATAAACAGCAGAAAGCAATATCGGCTGGTTCATTTCCTTATATTCTCGAAGATCCAGGTTTGTTTGTAGTTTATGGAATTGCAAATGCAGGGATTAACGCCGAAGAACTTGAGAAATCCATTCAAACAGAAATTGATAAAGTAAAAAAAGATTTGATAAGCAAAACAGAATTTGAAAAGATGCGTAATCAAAAAGAAACCGAATTTATAAACAGCAACAGCACTGTGCTTGGTATTTCCGAAAATCTTGCTAATTATTTTGTTTATTTCGGCGATGCAAACTTGATTAATACCGAACTCGACAGGTATTTGAAAGTAACCCGCGAAGATTTAAAGCGCGTTGCTAATAAATATCTAAACAACGACAACCGTGTTGTGCTTCACTATCTACCTAAATCAATGAAACAGAATTAAGCGAATCGGAGATAAAATGAAAAACAAAATTTTAGTATTAGTATTGATGCTGTTCGTTTCGGTTTGCTCTTTTGCGCAGCTTGATAGAAGCAAAAAACCCGAAGCCGGACCGGCTCCCGAAATTAAACTCGGTGAGTATGAGTCGTTTACGTTAAAAAACGGATTGAAAGTTTTTGTTGTAACAAATAGAAAACTGCCGGTTGTTGCATTTAATCTTGTAATTGACCGCGATCCTATACTTGAAGGTAAGAACGCCGGCGGAACAAATATGGCGGGACAATTACTGAGAACCGGGACAAAAACAAGAACTAAAGACAAGCTTGATGAAGAAATAGATTTTATCGGCGCAACACTTTCAACATCGGCTACAAATGTTTATGCATCGTCGTTAAAAAAACATGTTAATAAACTTTTGGATTTGATGAGCGATGTAACACTTAATCCGTCATTCAAACAGGAAGAACTCGATAAAATTAAAAAGCAAACAATCTCGGGTTTAGCCGCAGCCAAAGAAGACCCAAGTGCAATTTCTTCGCGTGTTTCAAATGTTGTTTTTTTTGGTAAAGAACATCCCTATGGGGAAATCGAAACAGAAGAAACCGTGAATAATATTAATCTCGATTTTTGTAATGAATACTATCAAACATATTTTCGTCCTAACGCATCTTACCTTGCGATAGTCGGCGATATAACAAAAGTCGAAGCGCAAAAACTTGTTGAAAAATATTTTGGAAAATGGCAGATGAAAGAAGTTCCGAAAGGAACTTTCGCTTCGCCGAAAGCTCCGCTTGTCAACAAGGTTGCTTTGGTTGATAGACCCGCTTCGGTTCAATCGGTTTTACGCCTCGGTTATCCGGTTGATTTGAAAAAGGGAAGTGAAGATGTAATTAAAGCAACGGTTATGAACACAATTCTCGGCGGTTCATTTACATCCAGGATAAATAAAAATCTTCGCGAGACGCATGGTTTTACTTACGGCGCCGGAACTTCGCTCCGTTCGGATAAATTAATAGGAGATTTTTCAGCATCAACAACGGTCAGAAATTCAGCAACAGATAGCGCTATTACAGAGATCATTAATGAAATGAAAAAAATTCGAAATGATAAAGTGCCCGATGATGAACTTGTTTTAACTAAAAATTATTTGACTGGAAACTTTGCGCGTTCACTCGAAAGACCGCAAACAATTGCCAGTTTTGCTATTGATATCGAACGTTATAATCTGCCTAAAGATTATTACAAAAATTATCTTAAAAATTTGAACGCAGTAACTTCGGATGAGCTTTTGACGACTGCTAAAAAATATATCAAACCGAACAACATGAATCTTGTTGTTGTAGGTAACGCAGAAGAGATTGCAAAAAATCTTGTCCGTTTCAGTATTACGGGCAAAATAGATTATTATGATATCTACGGTGAAAAGTATGATCCAAACGTAAAAAAAATTCCTGAAGGTGTAACAGTTGATAATGTTCTCGCAAAATATGTAGAAGTAATCGGCGGTAAAGCCAATGTTGAAAAAGTAAAAGACAGAACGATGAAGTTAAAAGGTTCTGCGCAGGGAATGGAAGTGATTGTTGAAATTTCTCAAAAGTATCCGAATAAAATATTCCAAATAGTTGATGTAGGCGCCGGCATGTTTAAAATGAAAACTGTTTTTGATGGTGAGAAAGGTAAAATGGAACAGATGGGCCAAGTTCAGGAAATTGAAGGTGATGCGTTGGAAGATTTAAAAGGTAATGCTATGGATGGAATGTTGGACTATACAAAATATGGTTATAAAGTTGAATTAGCTGCCGTCGAAAATATTAACGGTAAAGATGCATATAAAGTTGTATTGACTTCTGCCTCGGGAAGGAAGAGTACTCAATACTATTCTGTTGAAACAGGGTTTATGATCCGAACAATAAGCCAAATATCAACGCCGCAGGGCAGCGCCACACAAACAACCGATATGGATGATTACCAGGAAGTACAGGGCATGAAATACCCCTTTAAAATTACGCAAAGCTTCGGACCGCAAGCAATAGATCTGAATGTAACATCTATTGAAATTAATACCGGATTAAACGATGCCGTCTTTGAAGTAAAATAATACAGTTATTAATTGCTAAAGAAACCCCGCTGTTGCGGGGTTTTTTTATTGATGAAATTCTTATTTTTGATTCAACAACCGCTGTAGTATTAACATGAAAACAAAAAAAAGTCTCAAACCAAAGTCCGACGATAAAAACGGAATTAAAATCCGTGAATTGAAAAAAGAAATTGCACGGCTAAAAAAAGTTGAAAAGAATAAAAAGGAATTGGAAATTGCTTTTGCCGACAGTAAGCTTTTATATCACACTTTAATCGACCTTTCACCCGAAGCAATCATTTTTCACATTAAAGGGAAAATAATATACGCGAATAAAGCGGCGGCAAATCTTTTTGGAAGCAGGGACGAAACGGAAATAATCGGTAAAAGACTTTCGCGCTTTGTACCGAAAGGCCATAGAAAAGTTATTCATCAAAAAGCCAAATGTGATCCGATAAATACAATTTGTGAACCAATTTTAATTACAGGAAAGAAAAAAAACGGTGAAGAGATTTATCTCGAAGCTCTCGCGGGTAAAATTCCGTACGGCGGCGGCGAAGCTGTTCAAGTTATAATTCGAAATATCACACAGCAAAAAAGATCGGAAGAAGAATTAAGAAGATTAAACCGCGCGTTGACTTCTTTTATAAGGATTAATCAATCGTTAGTGCGTGAATCCGACGAAAAAAGTTTTTTAACAGATGTCTGTAAATTGCTTTGCAACGAAGGCGG
>CAZRMG010000114.1:0-8097 GCA_964601095.1 uncultured Melioribacteraceae bacterium
GTTTTGGAATACAACTCTTCTATCCGGAGCGGCGTTACCAAAAAACGCCCAACCATATGTACCATCCGGTGCACCGCAAATAATACTTGTGTTTTTCAATGTTAAGTCATGGCCCCAGTTAATACCGCCTGAGCTAGAGCCGCCATCACCTGTATAACCGGAAATAATAGGTGGTGCTGCTTGTCTTTGAACAAGAATACCGTGATCAGCGCCAACAATAACAGTAGGTCTGTCCGAAGGTGTAGTAACACCGGCAGACTGTGGATACCAACCGCCTGTTTTCAATTCATAAACGCGTCCGGCAGGTGCTTCAGTATCATTTGTTATAACATCATTAAGTGAGTTAGCAACTCCACCCATGTCGTCATAATCTTTTACAACAAGTGTATCACCTTTTACTTCACTAACGAAATCCATCAGTGATTGAGCAAAAGATGTTGAGAATGAAACTAATAAAAAAGCGAACAAAGGTAATAAAACTTTTTTCATCTGGAACCTCCTAAAGTTAAACAGTGAATATTAGTTAAAAAAATGAAACATTTTGATAATATTTTTTTGATGATACTCTCCTTTATTTATTAATAAATTATTTATTAGCACTATAATGTATATCTTAAATTTAGTTCAAATAATCTTGGCGAATACGCGGTTGATAATTCGTTATCGAAAACGCGCCCACCCACTTCTCTACGGAAGTTCTGATATGTTTTAGTGGCATTATGGAAAATGTTTATACCGCTTAAGGTTACGCTTAGCCCATCTAATGGTAATTCCTGTTTAAGAGTAAAATCCCATCTATAAATATTGCCTGTAAATTGATCATCTTCCGGTCTGCTGCCAACAGATGTAATCACATTACCTTGCATATTGAATGAAATACGGCCTGAGAAACCTTTATAGTCAAATCCCAGGGCAACATTCACAATATCATTTCCTTGATTTATTAATCTTGCTGTACGTACAGTATCTCTTGAAATATAGCTATATCTGTATTTTGTTCTGCCTGTTACCGGATCGATATAAGCTTCGCGAATAGTTTCGTTAAGGACTTGTCGGTAATCCATTTCAGACCATATTCTTGCATAATTGATGTTTAGAACTAATGAATTAAAAGGTTCGGGTAGATACCAGAAGTTTGTTTGCCATTCAAGCTCTAATCCTTTAATATATGCAGGATGTGGGTTATTTACATAAGAAGCAATTCTTTCTGATCCGGCAGGAACGCCAATTCCCTGTGATTGCCAGAATGCTGAATCCGGGAAAGAAACATTATAAGAAGCTAAATTTTGGAAAAAGATTGTTGTTGAGTAAAATACATCATCTAATTTTTTGTAGAATCCGCCAACGGTAAATAATCCTATTTCATTGTTATAGAAAGATAAGAAAGCATCCAAATTGTTTGCTATTTGCGGTCTTAATTTTGGGTTACCTGCTTGATTTGTTACACCAGGTGAATATAATGTATTCGGAAGAATTGCTTGATAATCCGGTCGCGAAATTGTTTTTGTATATGCAACTCTAAGATCAGCCCAGTTTGTAAATTTATAACGGAACTGAGCATTCGGGAAAAAGTTATTATCATTACGATCAACTGTATTCAAAGTATCGATCGATTTTCCGTTACCATCTACAGGATGAGTAACAAAGAAATTCTCTGCTTTATAGTTCATGTTATAATGTTCAAATCTTCCGCCGGCAATTAAAGAAATTCTTGGACCGAAATTGAAAGTACCCATCAAGTAACCGGCAGAAAAAATTTCTGCTCCATAAAAATCGTACCGTTTAGATCCTTCAAGATGCGTTGCATTTCCCCAACCGGTTCGGGATTTTGTATAAAAATCATCAAGTTTTTCTACGTCGAAAGCATAATTGAATGGATAGCTTCCATCAAGATAATATTGACCTCTATCATAATCGGTATTCTGTATATCGGTAAAAAGAAGCTTGTTTGTGTTGCTTAGTATTTTACCGGGAATAAAGTCTCTAACATTGGCGTAGAAAGTTTCATCTCCCGTTCTCTTATACCATCTGTTCAGATCATTTGAACGCGTAGTGCGTACGAATTTACCGCCTACTTTAAAGGTTGAAGAAAAGTCTGTAGAAAATGATACCGGGATAGTAAAATCAAGTTGTGTGTTATATATATGTTGTTTAAATGCAACCTCACGAATTACCGCCCAATCGGAAACACTAGCTCCTCTAAAGTCGTTAGGGTCAGTTTTAATATTTTTAACTTCGTCAGGTGTAATCGTATATCTTGCAGTAGAATAGGTTATGGGATCGCCGTTTTCATTAAGTCCAAAAACAGCAGTGTTACTGCCATTGGCAAAATTAGTATTATCTCCGGCATCGCCATATCTTATATCGGTATTACGATCGCTGTAAGAATGAGACAAGGTAAATTCTGCTTTTATGTCGCCGAAAGTATATTCTGCCTGCAAGGCGTTAGCAATTAATTGTCTTTTGTACTTATCCCTGTTTAAACTGTAAATAACCCTATTATTCTGAAGATCTAATTGAAGGTTATGTGAAGAATTATCATTTACACCTGCTGTAATAGTGTTCTGCATCATTAATTTACCGTGCGGAAGTTTGTAATCCAAAATTAAACTTCCACCTGCAGTTGAATTAATATTTTGTTGATCGTTGAATGTAAAAGTGTTCATACGATAGGGTGATTCACCATGCGGTAGGTCTGATTTATAATTTTCATAACCTGCTGAAGTTCTGTCTTGACCGCCATCAGAACGATCCGCATTTGCTTGAAAGAATACACCTAATTTATCGTCAAAAAATCTGTTGCTTACGCTGCCCCAGAATCTATAGTTTCCTAAAGTTCTATCCTGTTCATTAAAGCTTCCTTGTGTAAGAATGTCAGAATGAAAACCTGGTGCTGCTTCAATCAATTTTAAATTAACAACTCCACCGATAGTATTTGCATCCATATCTGAGGTTACAACTTTGACTACTTCAATTCCCGCAAGCATGTTTGCAGATATAAAACCTAAATTAGTAGCGCGTGTATTTACGTCGGTTGAAGGAAGTTGAATACCATTTACAAGTACAAGATTTTGGCTAGCCTGAACGCCTCGAATTACTACTTGGTCGCCGTTCATTAATGAAAGACCGGGTAAGCGACTTAATGCTGAAGCTGCACTAGCATCGGGTAGTTGACGAATTTTTTCCGATGAAACAACATTCTTTATTGTATTAGAAGTAAGCTGTTGGTTGATAGCGGCATTTTGACCTTGCGCTTGCGCTGTAATAACAACCGTTTCGCCGGTAAGGGTCTCTGGTTCCAAATAAAAATTTTCTTCCAACGTTCTGCTTGCTGTAATAGTAACTTCCTGAGTAACAGAAACATAACCAATGTAAGAAACTTTTACAGTATAAGTTCCAACCGGAACGCTGCGGACGATAAAATTACCGTCTATATCTGAAGCATCACCTAAACTGGTCTTATCAAAGATAACATTTGCGCCTATTAAAGGTTCGTTTGTGGCTTTGTCGAACACACGCCCCTTTAATGCGCCTGTTTGAGCGCTTGCAATTGAGGGTGATATTAAAAATAAAAATAGAAAGACTAAAGCACATTTAATTGTGCCGGTCTTAAAAATTGTAGCTCTGATCATGCTGGGCCTCCTGAATGATTTTAAATACACCGTAGAAATTAATTTATGTTTGCACAATATAAAAACATCTACAAGCTATTATATGGAAAAGAACACTTAAATACATTTATCAATAGTTACAAAAAGAATTACCACTCCCGATGGATAATTTTTGTTCACTAAATAAACGAAGAGATATTAATTAAGCCGTAACAGAATTAACGGAGATTACTTTTTAACTTATATGTGGAAAAAATAAAACAATGCTAAAAAATGCGCAAGGATTTGCAACGATATCTAAGTAAATTGAAGTAAAAACTACTGCCGTGTTCAGGTAATTTAAAAGAAAGAAAATAACAAAAGCCCTTTCATTAAAATTAGTAACGGCTTAAAGTTACTCTTTGTTTTTTTAATATAAACTGGAATAGTTTTGTTTAAAAAAACATCATCAAGCTGTCAAATAACGTCCTTCTACTCAAAAATTGAAACTATTTACTACTATATCAAAAAGGTATTTCTAAAAAATAAATACTATCTACTTGATTAGGTTTTAAATCTAATTTATGAATATAGAATGTTATCATGACATAAAACTATGTAAATCAACCCCGTTCAAAATAGGAAAACATATTGAATAATTTATCTATTAATTTTTTTTTGTTCAAACCAAATTGAAACGGTTTAATTTTACAAAGAATATGAATAAATGTCAATCATATTTTCTTGCTTCAAGAAAAGCTATCTTATTAAAAATATTATCATACGCGATATTGTTTTCAGAAACAAATACAACAAATAATACAATGTTCAAAAGTTAATTCATTTATGAATGTTTTTTTTTAGAGTTGTCAAACATTAGAGAAAAAAATATTTAAAAAGTCTAAGACAAACAGTCTATATTAAATAGTCGCCGAATCAAAAATATTTGTGGAAGTATTCGTTGCTATTCGATAATTTTATCTGCAACAACAAAATGTCTTACAATTGAAATGATATACATGTTTACAGCTAACAAAGTATGGTGCAAAATATTCAAGCCGACATTTATTATTAATGATGTGATATTCTTGTTATTCGGAAATAATTAAACGCAAAAAAAAGCAGCTTCGGCTGCTCTTTTTTTAAGTAAAATATTAATCTGCAACATTCAACAACAATAAAATAATCATAACATAACAAAAGAGGTCTTGTGGAACAAAAAAATTGGGGAAGAGAAGTAATTGTTGGTGCACAAATGTTGTTTGTTGCATTTGGCGCGTTAGTACTTGTTCCTCTTTTAACCGGGTTAAATCCTTCTATCGCGTTATTTACAGCGGGTGCGGGTACATTGTTGTTCCAGGTAATAACTAAATTTAGTGTACCTGTTTTTCTTGCAAGTTCATTTGCATTCATTGCGCCAATACAAATTGGAATTCAACAATTCGGTTTAGGGTCCACTTTAGGTGGATTGGCGAGCGCGGCTGTTGTTTACATCATTCTATCCGCTTTGATTAAAATAAGGGGAGTAAGAATTATTGAAGAATATTTACCGCCAATTGTTACGGGACCCGTTATTATGGTTATTGGTTTAAATCTTGCACCGATTGCCGTGGGAATGACAAAAAATTTTACCGGCGGCCCAGAACTTGATTATGTTGCAATACTTGTCGCGTTGTTCAGTCTTGCTGTTACAATTATTATTGTTCTTAAAGGAAAAGGTATATTAAGATTAATTCCGATTCTTTGCGGGATAGTTGCCGGTTATTTGCTTTGCGCAATTTTAGGAAAGATTAGTACTTCGCCAATTTCTAATGCTGATTGGTTTTCTATCCCGTGGATTGCCGGATTAAAAGACGGAACATTTGAGTGGCCGCGATTCGATTTACGGGCGATATTATTTATCTTACCGGTAGCAATAGCACCGGCAATCGAACACGTTGGTGATGTTCTTGCAATTTCTGCTGCTGCAAAAAAAGACTTTATGAAAAAACCGGGTTTACACAAAACTTTACTTGGCGACGGTTTGGCTACATTTCTTGCCGCTATGCTCGGAGGTCCCCCAAACACTACTTATTCCGAAGTAACGGGAGCTGTTACATTAATCAAAAAATTTGAACCGCGCTTAATGACAATCGCAGCAATATTTGCAATCATGCTTGCATTTTTAGGAAAACTTGGCGCCGTTTTAAAAACAATTCCCGGGCCTGTTATGGGCGGAATAATGGTTCTTCTGTTTGGAATGATTGCAGCTATCGGTATCGGAACTCTTGTGAATAAAAAAGTTGATATGTCGAACTCAAGAAATCTTGTTATAGTATCAATAATTCTTGTATTCGGAATCGGGGATATGGCTTTGGGATACGGAGAATTCCAATTAGCGGGTATCGGACTCGCGGGAATTGTCGGCGTCATTTTAAATAGATTATTGCCCAACAATCAAAACAAATGAAAAACATTTAATATCTAAAAATAAAATTGCTCAATCATTTCCATGGAATAATATTTCCAAAATTGGGAGAGGTTAACAAATGATTGCAAAATATTATGATTTTGAAAATCAAAAAACAGATCTTAAAACAGAAATAATTGCAGGTATTACTTCATTCCTTGCAACAATGTATATCATTGTTGTTAATCCGTCAATAATTTCCAGCTCGGGAATGCCTTACGAAGGTGTATTAACCGCAACAGTTTTTGTAAGTGCATTCAGCAGTATTGCAATGGGCATTTATGCAAAGAATCCAATCGTAATTGCACCGGGCATGGGCATAAATGCATTCTTTGCATATAGCGTTGTTCTCGGTATGGGTGTTAAATGGGAAGTAGCGCTCGGTACGGTTTTTTGGTCGGGAATTATTTTCCTTTTTCTTTCAATATTTGATATCCGTGTTAAAATACTTCAGGCAATTCCTAAACAACTTAGATATGCAATCTCGGCGGGCTTGGGTTTGTTCATTGCTTTTATCGGATTTGTAAATGCAAAATTAATCGTCGATGATCCGGCAACACTTTTAAGCGTCGGTAAGTTTGATGCTGTGAGCGTTACGTTTTTTATCGGGTTAATTATTACATCGATTCTTGTTATAAAAAAAGTTAAAGGTGCATTAATGATTGGAATTTTTATAACAACAATTCTTGCATTACCGATTGGAAGATTTTACGGAGATGCCGGCGCAATTAATAATGGAGTATCAACATTAGTTACATGGAAAGGCATTACCGCCTGGCCCGACTTCAGCGTTTTCATGAAGCTTGATTTTATAGGTTCACTTCAATTTGCTTTATGGCCTGTAATATTTGCTTTCTTATTTACCGATATGTTCGATTCTATTTCAACTTTTATTGGTGTTGCCGAAGCCGCGGATTTAACAGATGAAAAAGGCGAACCGAGAAGAGTTAAAGAATCTTTGATTGCAGACGCTTTCTCTACAACAATTTCGGGTTTGTTCGGAACAAGTTCCGGCACAGCATATATTGAAAGTGCAACAGGAGTTGAAGAAGGCGGAAGAACAGGTTTAACTGCAATTGTTTCTGGTTTATTGTTTTTGCCGTTTATGTTTTTCTCGCCGATTCTTTCAGTTGTGCCTGCTATTGCAACAGCACCGGCATTAATTCTTGTCGGTGTCTTTATGATGAAACCGGTTACAAAAATTAATTGGGGTAAACTCGATGATGCTGTTCCTGCTTTTATAGGTATGATTTTAATTCCACTTACTTATTCAATTACACAAGGAATTATTTGGGGATTCATAAGTTGGACGCTGATTAAATTAGTTCTTGGTAAGAAAGAAGAAGTTAGTATAATGCTTATTATTGTAGATTTATTTGCAATACTCGCTCTGGTTATTTAGAACCCCGTATAATCTTCCCCTTCATATGAAGGGGAAGACTTTTATATATCCAACTTTTAAAAGTGAATCTCAAAAGAAATGATTTATTTATATTTCACACATTAATTTGTAGGATTAGTTATGAGTGAAAAATATACAATCGGTTTGATTCAATTAGCCTTTTCTTCCGATACCGAAGATAATTTGAAAAAGACTTTATCATGGGTTGAAAAAGCTGCCAAACAGGGTGCGCAAGTAATTTGTCTGCCCGAACTTTACCGCTCGCAATATTTTTGTCAAAAGGAAGATTCATCGTTATTCGATTTAGCTGAAACGATTCCAGGCCCTTCGACAAATGTGTTTCAAAAAGCAGCGAAAGATTTTAATGTTTCTATTGTTGTCCCGTTATTTGAAAAACGAGCACCGGGAGTATATCACAACAGCGCTGTTATAATAGATGCCGGCGGAGAAATTCTCGGAACTTACAGAAAGATGCACATTCCCGATGACCCGGCATATTACGAGAAATATTATTTCACTCCCGGCGATCTTGGATTCAAATCCTTCAAAACAAAATATGGAAATGTCGGAACATTAATTTGCTGGGATCAATGGTACCCCGAAGGCGCACGCATTACGGCATTGAAAGGTGCAGAAGTTTTATTTTATCCGACAGC
>CAZRMG010000115.1:0-7986 GCA_964601095.1 uncultured Melioribacteraceae bacterium
TGTACCGTCTTCATTTTTTTGAATCTTCACAACTATTCTTAATGATACCGTCGCGTTGAAATTTAATTTGCCTTCCCAAATACTTTCGTATTTTTTTGGTGCTTCCTGCTGGGCATAAGCAAAACACGATAATAAAAGAATAAATACAACCAACAACCTTTTCATTACTTCTCCGTTTATATTGATATGAACATTATTTACCGGAATTGTGTCCATTAGTCGTTTCGTTTTGCCGAATAGTTTCTTTGTGTCTGTTATTTTTTTTTAGGGAATCTTTTAGAAGAAATTCGATTTGTGCGTTAATACTGCGCAGTTCATCCGCTGCCCATTTTTCAAGGGCTTTATAAGTTTCCTCATCTATGCGTAATAAAAATTTTTTCTTTTCTGCCATAATTTAGTGTTGAGTTTAGAGTGACGAGTATAGAGTATATTTTTTCATTCTACTCTCTACATTCATCACTCTGCACTCGTTTTAATGTGCCGCCGATTGATGTCTTCTGCCAAGTTCAATATACAAAACAAGCATTATTAGCCACGGATAACTATCGAGTTGTTTTGCACCGTATTCGATTTTCACTTCACTTTTATCTTTCCAGCCGAATTTCTTTTTTATTGAAACAATTGGATTTTCCAATTCTGATAAAATATAAGAAGCGCTCCTAAATGCTGCAAATTTGATAAACAATATTTCACCGCGCGGAAGTTCTATAATACTTTTCTTAAATAATTTTACTTGAACTTTTGCTATCGGATTTTCATTACCCGCTTCTAACACAAGTAAAGAAGTTTTCCACCACTTCTCTTTTTTGATTTCCCATTTCTTTTCTGCACACTCAACGATTGCAGTACTGCTGAATAATTTTGGAAACGTCATCGTGCACAGCAATTCCTTCTCCGAGTGCAATTCAAAAAAGCGCTTTCCAAAATTCGGCTGAATTAGTTTTAATGTTTCGGTGTAATACTCAGATAATTGTTTCATTTTAATTATTGTTGTTTATAAATCAGATTTCATAAATCGTTAATCAATATTCGTAAATCATTAAAGTTTTTATTCTGCAATCTAACTTCTACATTCTTTACTCATCACTCTACACTCTTTTTAAGAATACAGCGTTCCCGTATTAATAACCGGCTGAGCTTGAACTTCGGATACAAGAGCTACCATAAGATTGTTCACCATTGTAGCTTTCTTTTCGTTATCGAGATCAACGATGTGCTGTTCACTCAAAGATTTAAGAGCCATTTCAACCATGCCGACGGCGCCTTCAACAATTTTTTGACGCGCAGCAACCACGGCTTGCGCCTGCTGTCTTCTTAACATAGCCTGCGCAATTTCCGGTGCATAAGCTAAATGACTGATTCTTGATTCTATTATTTCGAGTCCGGCAATCTGCAAACGTGATTGAACCTGTTGTTTCAATTCTTCCGAAACTTCTTGCGTATTACCTCTCAAGGATGCTTTATCATCTTCAGAAGAATCATAAGCATAAGCCGTTGCCAAACTGCGTACGGCGGTTTCACTTTGAATAGCTACGAACTGCTCGTAATTCTGAACATCAAAAAGTGCGCGTGCGGAATCAACAACCCGCCAGACTACAACTGCTGCAATTTCAATAGGATTGCCGTGAAGGTCGTTCACTTTGATTTTTTCGCTGTTAAAATTGTGAATACGCAATGAGATTTTTTTTCTTTCCGTTAACGGGTTAACCCACCAAAAACCCGATTCGCGCACTGTGCCTATATATTTTCCAAACAATATTAATACGCGTGAATCGTTGGGTTGAACAATTGTTAAACCGGCAAGACATACAGACGCCACAAGATACACAAGCACTGCAACAACTATAAGAAAAGTATTTTGCCCAATTATTCCAAGATATAACACATATGTGTTTACAAGCTCCACTGCCAAAAGTAAGAACAACATTAAAAAGCCGTTTGCCTTAACTGCCGATTTTTCCGTAATACCTTCCATTTTTAACTTCTCCTTTTGATTAAGCTATCACAATGATATCATATTGATATTTAAGTGTCAAGAGAAATTATTGATATCGTAATAATTAAAGGATTAATATGCTATTCAAACTCCGGTACAATTTGCTTCATTATTAAATCCAGGGTTTGCATCCAATTATTATTAGCACTTGAAATGTCTATATTATTCCATTCGTTTGTTGCGGTTACAACCAGGTTCAAATCCGGGAACACAACGATGAACTGTCCGCCGTAGCCGTTTGCAAAAGCATAATTGCCTTTACTGTTTTGCCCCGTCCACCAACAGAAGCCGTAACCGGATCCGTACGGTTGCGCATTGTTCGTAGAAATATTTGTTTGAATTGTTTTGTCAACCCAATCTTTCGATATAATTCTATTCCCGTTAAACTCGCCGTGGTTTAAAATCAATTGCCCTATTTTTATCATATCATGCGGAGTGATGTTTAAGCCCGCCCCGCCGTTATAATATCCTTGTTTATCTTTTTCCCAATAGTTTTGTGCTATGCCTAAGGGATCAAATAAGTACTGCTTTGCAAAATCTTGAGTATTCATATTCACTGCAACTGATAGTATTACCGATAAAAGATGCAGCGCACCGGAATTGTATTTGAATGTTTGTCCGGGTTGTGTAACAATGGGTTTATTCAAAACATAATTAACCTGGTTGGCCGAGTTAAACCACGTAATATATTCGGAAGGAACTGCAAGTTCGTTGCCTGAAAAACCGCCGCTCATTGTTAGAAGATGTTTTATTTTGATGGATAAATATTGTTCCTTCATATCCGGGACAACTTGTTTTAAGTATTTGCCGATCGAATCCTCTGCCGATGTTATAAATCCTTTATCAATTGCGATACCTATTAACAACGACATAACACTTTTGGTAACCGAGCGGACGTCGTGCTGTTTATCAGCGCCGCCCGAATGCCAGTATTGTTCTTTTATAATCTCTTCGTCTTTTGAAACAACCAAACTTTTAATACCGGAAATTTTGCCCGCTTGCTCGAAAGCATTTTTGAGTATCCCCGAATCGGTTTCAACAATTGAATTTTCCGAACACGATACAACGAAAAAAGTAAAAAGAACAACTGACAAAGACGTTAATGCTATTAAGATTTTTTTCATGTTTAATCCCAATGAGTGTACTAATATTATAAGTTACCTTCCATTCTTTACTTATAATACAGATGAGCGGGAAAAAACCCGAATGGTCGAACTGTACGGCATACCTTCTCTATGCATATAAACTATTATGTTTATAAATAATTAAGCGGCACCATCTTGTATTAAAATCCTACGGGAATATTAAGAAAAAATATTTTCAACAATACATGTTTAACTCAAAGAAGGATTGCCTAATATTTTTAAAAATCATTTACATTAAATCGTATGAATGCCGAATGTTTATTATAACAAAACTTTTGTGCAAATTGTGTTCAAGTTTATTGTTCTAATTATTTTGGTGTGTTATGGAATCAATAGTGTGGACCGTTGAGCTTAGATTTATTGTAGCACTTGCTCTTGGATTTCTTGTTGGATTGGAGAGAGAAAGCAGCAAAGCAAAACCTAAAAAAATTGTTCTCGGCGGAATTAGAACTTACCCGATAATAAGTATGTACGGATTCGGCTGTGCGTGGCTTCATACGCTCGGCGTTCAAGTTATACTCCCCATCGGATTAATAAGCATTTCAATTTTAACAGCCGTTTCGTATTACACAAAAATTCAAAGCGAACGATACGGCGTTACAAGTGAAATATCCGCGCTGCTTACTTTTATTGTCGGTGCTCTTGCAATGCTTGTTGATGTTTGGGCTGCGATGGCGCTCGGCATAATTAATACAATGCTTCTTTCAGAAAAAGCAATGATGGAAGATTACGTTGAAAAGCTCGACCGTGTTGAATTCCTTGCCGTATTAAAATTCTTACTTGTTACCGTAATAGTATTGCCCGTTCTTCCAAACAAAGATTATACACAATTCAATTTGAACCCTACAAAAATTTGGCAGATAGTAATTCTAGTTTCAACTATTGGATTTGTAGGTTACTACTTATCTAAAAAGTTTGGCGATAAAGTTGGGTTTTGGCTTTCCGGGTTTATAGGCGGAATAGTTTCGAGCACCGCGGTAACAATAGCATACGCCAGAATGGCTCAGAAAAAAAATTCTGTAGCTCGAAATGCTCTTCAAGGATCAATTGTTGCATGCAGTATGATGTATATGAGAATTCTTGTTCTCGTATTTATAATTAATCCTCAATATGTTTATTCAATTTGGTGGTGGTTTGTTTTGTTAACATTGTCCGGCTTTGGAATATCGTACATCCGTTTCGAACGAACTCAAAAAAATTCCGGCAAAGACAAGGAGCCTGAATCGCTGCAGAATCCTTTCGAAATACGACCGTCTGTTTTGTTCGCTTTATTATATATCGTGTTGACAATTGTTACGGGATTAGTAAAAGATTCGTTCGGACAGTCCGGCTTGCTGACTTTATCTGCAATGGTTGGCGTGACTGACATAACGCCGTTTATACTTTCGTTAGTTGATTCATCGGTAAAAAATATCGGGACTATAACTTCCGCGATTGTAATTTCGATGATGAGCAATACAATAGTAAAAGGAGTTTATTTCGGTTATCTGGTTCCATCACAAAGAAAAGAAACAATGATTCGGTTTGGAATATTGGCGGCAATTCACATTCCCTTTATAATTGCCACATTGATGTTTTAAGAAGAGTTTAATTTAACAGTGATTTGTAAAAACCGGTTCGGAAAATATATTTTCCGAACCGGTAAAATTTAGTTATAATGCAAAAGAAAGTCCGGCGGCAATAGTAAAATACATTGCATTCGATTCCGAAGATTCTTCGTAATAAGCACCGCCTGCGCTGTAAGATTTTTCCTTTTTAATCTGAAGTCCGTTTATGTTTAATTTACCATTAACATCAAGATTAACAGTTGGAGAAAGTTTCATAAGAAAACCAACGCCTATATCAAAAGCGCCTTTTGTTTCCGAAGCCGAGCCAACAGCATTAAACTCCTGTCCTCCAACGGTAAATTTCTCGGATGTAATTTCTAAAATGTGAAGACCGAGATCTGCTGCTAAATACGGTCTAAAATTAGATGACGAAAGGAAATACTTTCCACCAATCATTATTGGAATAACACTTAATGATGCATCAATATCAACAGTAGCGTTGAAGCCGGCTTCTTTCAATTGATCATTGATATAATCGTTATTGAAACCGAATTTTATATATCCCGCTGTTAAAGATAATTGCAAATTATCACTAACATTGTAATTCAATGACGCGAGTCCGCCGAATCCCGTATCAAACATATCCTTCATATCGCCGCTTGACGCTGCAAAAACACCATTGACTCCGATACCCATTTTACTTTGGGCAAACATTGTAGATATTGAAATAAAAAGTACTAACGCTGATAGTTTTACTTTGTTCATTTTACAACTCCAGTATTTTGTGAATGATTATTTAGTTATTTGAAATAATTATTTTGATTTTATTTTATCAGCAATCCCTTGATACTTTTGTTAAAATTATACCCATCACTAGTAGCAAAAAAGTTAAAGAAATAAACTCCGCTTGCAACAGAATTTCCGGAACCGTCGTTACCGTTCCAAACTATATTATAATTCCCTGAATTTTCGAAAGCATTTACAAGGACTGCTACTTCCTGTCCAATAATATTATATACTGCCAACTTTACATTCGCACGTTTAGGAAGATTGTATTTAATCGTTGTAGAGGGATTAAACGGGTTGGGATAATTTTGCGAAATAGAAAATGAATTTGGAATTGTTTCTTCTTCTGCAGATGACACATTTTCAGTTATTGCCGAAAAAATATCAAGCTTTCCATATCCCCATAAATTATTGGGAAGCGCACCGGCTGCATTTGTGAACTCATCTTCTAAAGTTGTGTTGAAAAGAACTTCTCTTATTTCATTATTAGATTTATTTGGAAATCGTTCGAGATACAAAGCAATAGCCCCGGTAACAACAGGCGTTGCCATACTTGTTCCCTCCATTTCGATATAATAACCGGAACCGTCTTCCGAATCCGCAGAACGTGCCGAAATAAGCATTTGTCCCGGCGCTGTTATTTCCGGTTTTATTCTACCGTCAACTGTCGGCCCATGACTTGAAAAGTACGACAACTCATCAACCACAATTTCCCAAGTTAACGTTTCACCGAAAGGATTTGTCCATGAATTTCTGCTTGTATACGAGCCAACCGCAATTACCGTTTTACCTGTCGCGGGGTCCCCGACGGAATAATCATTATCCGTCGATCTGTAATTTTGATCGACCGTTATTCCTGCAGCAACGGGATTGGGAATTGAGCCGACGCCGTCACTCCAAACATGAAACAGTCCCGATCCTTTCAAATACACTCTCCAAAGATCTTTACCGGATACAACTTCTTCGCCGTTCAATTCAACCAAATCATTAATTGAAATTAGAAATCCGGTTTTATTATTTTCCGCTTGTCCTGTACTAATTTCGATAATACCAGCTTCTTCACCGTTTGAATATCTAAAAGCTTTATTAACGCCATTGTTGTTTACAACTTCTCTCAAAGTTATATAACTCGATTCATCGGTTGTTCGTACAGATTCAAATTGCGAAGTTTCATAAGAGAACCCGGCACTATCAACCGCAAGTGAAAGAGAAAGTTGATCCAAATAATTATTATCAACAAAGCAATATAATTCGACTTTTAAACCATTTGTTTCTTCGTCAACTTCATTTCCGTAATAATACGTCCAAGTTTCCTGATTGCTAAGTTCAAATCCACCGAAGTGAATAAAATCTGCTCCTTCATTTCCCGCGGCGGCACAAAACACTCTTCCGTTTTTCTCTGCCAATAAATTATCGAGGCCGGTTGTTTCAGCCGCAGCACCTTCGTGGGCAGATGTATGACTTCCAAGACTTGCATTAATAACAGCGGGTAAACCAAGTTCATCGGCTTTCTTAAAAATATAATTTGCTGCATCTAAAACATTTGCAGCCCCTTTAACAAAAATTATTTTCGATTCGGGCGCAATCCCGCCGTTACCCGCGGCTGTACCGGCTACGTGAGTTCCGTGTCCGTTTGTATCTTTCTGTCTTACATAACCGGCAGGAGTTCCATCAATCTCATCGTTAATTTGTAACTGTGTATATTCGCTGCCGTAACTAAACCCTTCGGGATGCGGGCCGTCATTATCATCCTGATCCCAAAGAAAAATAATTCTTGATTTTGTACTGTCGTTTGGATCTTTAAAATCGGGATGGTTAAAATCTATACCGCTGTCAATTATGCCAACAACAACATCCTTTCCTTTGTAAGCCATATCGAGTGGTGAATCACCGTTATGAACTTTATCCGCCCTTATTTTTTTGATTGCTTCGTCATTCAATGTTTTCATTTTTAACGGTAGATCAATTCTATTAATCGAATTTAATTCTGCAATTTCATAGACTTTATCAACCGGTACTTGCGCAGTAATTATATTACCGGCAATTGTATTTACATATCCGCCTTCAGAAAGAATTTTCGACTTTACAGATTGTGCTTCACCTGTAACAATAATGTGAATAATATTTTCCGATGCATACTTTTTACTTAGTCTATAATCAGATTGAGAAATTTCATTTTTTTCAATCCTGCTTAAAAACATTTTTAACTCTGCACTAATTTTTGAAGCACCGTTTGAAGCCATAATTACCAACGGCAAACAAACTATTAGAAATAATATTAAACGACGATTCATTATTTATTCCTTTATAAATTATTTTGATTGATGGGTTGGAGATTTCTCCAAACTTTTTACAAAATAGAAAGCCGCCAATTCTACGATTTGAAATTTGGTAGCAAGACAAGTTGCAACATTTCCGGCAACTGTATTTATAACCGTACCCGTTTTTAGAATTTGTTCTTTTTGATTTTCGGTTAATTCTTCTTCACTTAAAATTAGGAATGATATTTTAT
>CAZRMG010000116.1:0-7961 GCA_964601095.1 uncultured Melioribacteraceae bacterium
AAGTTTATCAACAAGAATTCTCATTTCTTTTTCGCTGAGTTTGTCGCCCGCTTTAATAGCCGCTTTGCATGAAAAAGATTTCGCAAGATTGTCGCGTATTTCGAGCTGCTTCTCCTGTTCATTCTTTCTGTACTCGTGTAAAATGTCCAAAAGAGTATCGACTTCATGCTCGGTTTTTAAATCCGATGGAATCCCGACAATTTCAATTGTGCTTTTAGCTTTGAACTTAATAGTAAAACCAAGATTTGTAAGGTAAGGTTCAAGATCCTTTGCTAGTTGATAATCAGCAGGATCAAGTTTTATTGTTTGTGGAAATAAAAGATGCTGCGAAAACGGAATATTAGCTTCGAAAGATTGAAGCGCAATTTCGTATAGAATTCTTTCGTGGGCGACGTGGGCATCGATAATCATCAAACCGCTTTTAATCTGCGAAAGAATATATTTGTTATGAAGTGCTACGATGAACGGCGTTTCAACCTGTTTATTATTCAACGTGTCATTTTGATGTGCTACTTCTCTAAAAGGTTGCTCTTCGAACGGATGATGAATTTCTTCATCAGTGTTTTCATTATTTAAATCTCTATTTACATCGCCGAATAATCTTTCAACATCATCATCGTTAAACATCGGCGGTCTGTTTTTTCTTTCAGAATTTCCAGTTGCGAAAGGTCTATCGCTAAAATCCTGCCTCTCAGTATTTCTAAAATTCTGAAATCTTATCGATTCGTTTTCGTTATTCGATTGGGTAAAAGTCATTGAAGGAACAAGGTCGAAACTACCCAAAGTTTTTTTGATTACAGCTTGAACAAAAGTATAGATTTCCTTTTCGTCGTCGAATTTAACTTCAAGCTTGGAAGGATGTACGTTCACATCAACCTTGTGCGGATCAATTGTTAAAAACAAAACGAAGAACGGGTAATCACCTTTTTCTAAAATATTTTCAAAAGCAGTGAATACAGCATGATTAACAGTTCGGTTGCTTACATATCTTTTATTTAAGAATAAGTATTGATCACCCTTACTTTTACGAAGATATGCTGGTTTTGCAATATATCCGGTAAGACTTATATAGTCTGTGATTTCTCTAACTGCGAGTACCCCATCAAGAATATTATCTGCAAAAATCTGCTTCATTCTGTCTTCAATTGTTCCGGCAGAAAAATCAAAAACAATATCGTCGTCATTAAAGAATTTAAAGCTGATTTCAGGATAGCTCATTGCAATTTTGTTAAAAACTTCGATAATATGTTTTAATTCCGTTGCATTACTTTTTAGAAAGTTTCTACGTGCGGGAACATTGTAAAACAAATTTTTAACAGAAATAGAAGTACCGTTTTGGAATGAATCCTTTTCTTTTATTATTTGAGAATCTTCACCAATCTTAACAATCGTACCGAGTTCATCATTATTCTGCTTTGTTTTTAATTCGAATATACTTACAGATGCAATCGATGCCAAGGCTTCACCACGAAAACCGAAAGTATTTATCGCTTCGAGGTCTTCAACAGATGAAATTTTACTTGTAGCATGACGTTGAATGCAAAGTACTGCGTCATCTTCATTCATTCCGCTGCCGTCATCAACAACTTGAATTAGATTTTTACCCGCATTCTTTATAACAACATCAATATTCTTTGCACCGGCATCAACGGAATTTTCCATCAATTCTTTTACTACAGATTCCGGGCGGTTTACTACTTCGCCGGCAGCTATTTTATTTGCAAGGTTTTCGGGGAGTATTTTAATTTTTTGAGACAATTTTCATCTTTTCCATAAAATCACTTTCTAATATAGTAATGAACGGTGAAATCAGTAAACACTTTCTTAGATATTTCTTCCCACATTTCACTTTTTATTTCAGGAAAGAATACATCGCCGTCCGTTTCAAAATTCATTTTAGAAAGTATTATCTCATCGCAAAAATTTATTACTTCTTTATAAATTTCACCACCACCTATTATAAAAATTTTTTCAAATTTTTCTTTTTCACAATATTGTAAAGCATCATTAAAAGAGGTGAATATATACACGTTTTCATGCTTTGACTTGTAATCTTTATCGCGTGAAAGAATAATATTCAAGCGGTTTTCGAGAGGTTTGATTATTGACTGCCATGTTCTGCGTCCCATTAAAACCGGGTAACCGGAAGTAGTATTTTTAAAGTGAGATAGTTCTTCCTGCGAATGCCACGGTACCTTACCATCTTTTCCTATAACATTGTTCAACGATACGGCAACGACTATAATTTTCTTCACAAAAATCCAAAATGATAAAATTTTATCTTGTTCTCTTAGTAAACACCAGACGCAAACCAAGAAATATTAAAACACTCCCGCTTAAATAACGAATAATTTTTTGGTATAAAACATTTTTAGATAGCCATGAACCAATATAACCGGAGAAAAATCCTACAAGACCAAACCAAGCAACAGCAAGGAAAGAAATAATTCCGCCGAGCAAAATAATCTGTATGGTAGCGTTTTTATCAACCGGGTTTACAAATTGAGGAATAAAAGCCATAAATGTAACTATCGCCTTCGGATTGAAAACATTTGTAAAAATTCCCTGCCTTACAATTGAAATGTTGTCCATCTTTTTATCATCATTTTCCAGGTTCAATTTACCTTTGCTGATAATTGTTTTAATTCCAAGATAAAACAAGTAAACTGCACCTATATATTTTACAGTTTGAAAGGCAATATCAGAAGTATTAAGAATTGCGGATAAACCAAACGCCGCCAATGCTGTGTGGAATATTAATCCTATGCTAATGCCGGCTGCAGAAAGAATACCTGCTCTGCTTCCTTGTGCAATTCCGCGGGTAGCTACATAAAGAAAATCAGGCCCCGGAGATACAATAATTATGAAAGCACCGGTTGTGTACAATAACAATGTTGATAGTTCAATCAATTTGAAGCCCCGTCAATAATTCACGTGTTTAGTTTGCCCGGCGACAACATCTACATTAACAGTTTCTTCACCATATCCCAGTAATCTTACTGTTACCGAATAATTGCCGGGTTGAATTCTAACTAAACTATCCGGAGTAGTTTTGCCTGTTTTAGTAAAATTGAAGAATATATCCGCACCGTTTGGATTTGATGTTATAAAAAGATCACCGGTTTTAACTGTGTTATCAAATTCCACAATTCCTTCGCGGCAGTTTGATATTATTAATAAACAAAATATTAACGAAAAATATTTTATTGCTCTCATAATCCCCCCGATTAAGATTGCGCGAATATTTTCAATCGGCAGGGATAAAGCAATCCAAAATTTGAATCACTACATGATTATGTAATTACCAGGGCTTTGAAAGTCCGAGTCCTTCAAGTTTAGCTTCAAATTCACTTCGTTCACGGTTTTTTAAAAGAACACCATCTTTCATTTTTAACCAGCCGAGATCATCTGCTGTTTTACGCGCTTCATCGTTTTGCCCGGCAATAATAAGTTTTAATAAAGGAATTTCGATAGATGTTATGTTTATTGAATTCATAAAGTATGTTTTGAATGCCTCCCAAGCTACAGGACACCAACGGGAAACAATTTCATTACCGATAACGTTAGCATAAGCGCGGATTTCATATTGAGCATGGCTGTCCATTCTTAATTCGAGAAAGCGAAGGAGATTGTGAAGATCAACTTTCCAATATGCCTCGGTATAAGTTGAAAGCGGCAGGTCTTTGCGTGCCTGTTCGCGTGCAACGCCAAGGTTTAATCTTTCCTGGTAAACTTCACGCGCATAATTCTGCAATTCTCCTTCGCGGGTTGATAATTTTTTCCCGGTCTCGATATCTAAAAACCCGTCGCTTCCCTGTTTATTATCCAACGCTTGAATGCGCCATTCATCAGGGTTTGTTTTCTGCGATGCGTCAATAGCGATTGAATAACGGGTCGAGTATTCGTTAATGTTTGCAGTTCTGTGACGAATCCACTGGCGCCAAGCATCCATGGGCACACGAACATGAAGTTTTATCTCGCACATTTCAAAAGGAGTTGTATGGCGGTTGCGCAGAAGATAACGTATTAATCCGTGATCCTCTGTAACTTTTTTTGTTCCTTTGCCATACGAGACTCGTGCAGCTTGAACAATAGATTCATCGGTTCCCATATAATCAACAACGCGCACAAAACCGTCGTTGAGAACGGGAAATTTTTTACCGAGAATTTCATCCAAGGCAGGTACGCTTAGTTTTTCTAGAAGTTCTATATTGTCCATCAATATTTCCTAAAAGTAATAATTATTTCTTTGTTTCTTTTTTAGATATCATCTGGATTAAATTCTTGCTAATCTTTCTACATGCTATATCTATACCTTTGTCAAAATTCTTAATAGATTCTTCAACGGAATCGAAATACTCGGATAATTCAATAACAAAAAGGTGATCGCTTTCGGGTAAATCCCCTTCGGAAATTCCGCATACAAAATAAACAGGTACTTCTTTTTCAAGAAAGCGGCTCGCAATAATCATAGCACCTTTATTCATATAACTTTGGAAATCATATTTGCCTTCACCGGTAATTTCATGGTTAATACCAAGTTCTTCTTCAATAAATTTAGTAGCAGTTTTTTCCTTGGCATTAAAAAATAATTTTAACGCCGCGGCTAAACCACCGCCGGCACCGCTCAATTCCGAAATTGTTTTTTCATCAACTTCCATTTGCTTCAATAAATTGCTGAATCCTCTTTCAAGTTCTTCAACTTCGTCTTCCGAAGCTCCTTTTTGTTTTCCAAAGACTTTCGAAGCACCGCGTAATCCCATTAAAGGATTTTCAACATCATAAACCATTTCAATTTCGAACGGCAGTTCACCTTCGGGCACAGCAATTTTTTCAACTAAATTGAAATTCTTCGGCAGAACTTCAAGTTGTTTATCACTCTTATCAAAAAATTCCAGACCAAAAACTTCCATCATTCCCATACCCAAATCGTTAGTACCCGTCCCACCGATTCCTATTACCAATTTATCAACATGCATAAAACCAGTTTCAACTCCATCGAGTACTTGCATAATCAAATCACCCATTCCTCGCGAAGATAAAAGCAAAGGTTTGCGGTTTTCCACAGGAATAGTTTTCAATCCGAGTATATCCGCGCTTTCAACATAGAGTGTTTTTTTCTCTACAGAATAA
This sequence comes from uncultured Melioribacteraceae bacterium, assembly GCA_964601095.1. Lineage (GTDB taxonomy): Bacteria > Bacteroidota > Ignavibacteria > Ignavibacteriales > Melioribacteraceae > JAEWUC01. The sequence goes on from CAZRMG010000116.1 coordinate 5,134, forward strand.
CCTGCGGGTATAAAAAATTTTTCATCATCATATGCATGTGAAACTTCGAAATGTAACGTTTCGAGTCCGAGCGCGTTTTTGCACACTTCCAAAAAACCGTCGCCGCCGTCGGCAATAGGTTGATTAATAAATTGTATAAGCGGCTTTAATGAGTCTGGAATATATTTGTTGAACGATGCTTTCATTAATGTAGAGATTTCAACGGAATCGGCGCATTCTTTAAAACTATTCGGCGCTATTAAAACTTTGATTTGATTTTTCATTTTCATCTGCTTTTTAGTTTATAATTTTTTTACAGCTTCAACTAGTATTTTTTTTGTTTGCAATAAATCCTGCGAAATAATTTTAACCTCGCCTATTGCCGGCATAAAGTTAGTATCGCCGTTCCATCGCGGTAAAACATGGAAATGGATATGATCATCAATTCCAGCCCCTGCAGCTTTACCCAAATTAGCACCGAAGTTAAATCCTTGCGGTTTCATTATAGATTCAAGTGCTTTCATTATCAGTTGGGAAATTTTCATCATTTCCAATAATTCATCTTCTTTTAACTCTTCCAATTTAGAAACATGTTTTTTAGGAATTACAAGCGTATGGCCGCTGTTATACGGGTAAAGATTTAACATTGCAAAGCAATTTTTGCCTTCAAAAATTTTAAGGCAATTATCATCTTCAATGCTTTCATTTACTGCATCGCAAAATACGCACGAAGTTTTTTCTTTACCGGTATTGAAAGAATCAATATACTGTGAACGCCAGGGCGACCAGAGTTTTTCCATATCAAATTACACGCAATTTTTTAGAATAGATTAAAGATTAACAGACAATACTTATTAAATTTTATCAAACTGGTTGATGTCCGTAATCCGGTGTGCAAAATAAAAATATTCTGCCAAATAAATAAAAAAGGCGGAAAGTTATTTCCGCCTTTAAGCTCGGATTATTCAGCTTCCTCTTCTTTATGCTTTTGGTATTCCTCAACAATTTTGGCTTCAACTTCTTTTGGCACTTCCTCATAATTTGAGAAAGCCATTGCGAACATACCGCGTCCCGAAGTTAAACTTCTAAGCTGCGTTGAGTATTTATGCAATTCCGAAAGCGGAACTTTTGCTTTAATAATTTGGAACGGACTTTCCGAATCCATGCCTTGAATTTTACCGCGGCGGGATGAAATATCACCCATTACATCACCCATAAATTCTTCGGGGATTTTTACTGTAATATCATAGATTGGTTCGAGCAAAATTGGTTTGGCTTCCATAAAACCTTTTTTGAAAGCTTGTGAAGCAGCAATTTTAAATGATACTTCATCAGAATCTACTGCGTGATATGTACCGTCAAATAAAGTAACTTTAATATCTATTACTTTACTTCCTGTGAGAATTCCTTTAGCCATTATTTCTTTGAGACCTTTTTCAACTGCAGGCACAAAGCGTCCAGGTACAACACCGCCAACAATCGCGTCAACGAATTCAAAACCTACACCGCGCGGTTGAGGTTCTAATTTTAAATGAACGTGACCGTACTGACCGCGACCGCCGGATTGTTTTTTGTGTTTAAATTCCGAATCATCGCATCTTCCGCGGATAGTTTCGCGGTAAGGAATTCTCGGCTCAACCAATTCAACTTCAACACCGTAACGATCCTTCAATAATTTTATGGCAAGATTTAACTGCAATTCGCCTTGACCTGAAACAATTGTTTGAGATATTTCGGGATCGAATTTTGTTCTGAGTGTAGGTTCTTCTTCGTGAGCAGTATGAAGAGCTGCAGAAATTTTATCTTCATCGCCTTTAGCTTTCGGTTTAACCGCAAAACGAATTACCGGTTCGGGGTAATCAATTTCGGGCAATAAAATTGTAAAATTCTTTGAGCAAAGAGTATCACCAGTATGACTATCTTTTAATTTTACAACTGCACCAATATCGCCAGCGCCAAGTTTTGAAACTTCTTTTCTGTTATGACCGTTAAGCACAAATAATTGACCGAGGCGTTCAATTTTTTCTTTGTGAGTATTTACTAAATCCATACCGGGTGTGAGAGTACCGGAATAAACTTTGAATATAGATAGTTCGCCGACGTGCTGTTCCGATAAAGATTTGAAAATAAATAATGCCGGTTCACCGTTGGGGTCACAATTTATTTTAACTTTATTTCCGCCTTCTTTCATAGAAGCTTCAACAGCCGCTCTTTCATTAGGCGCGGGGAAGTAATTTGAAGCAAAATCTAAAAATGTATTTGTACCGATTCCTTTTGAAGCTGAGAATGGGAAAACTGGTATCAATCCGCAGTTAACAATAGATTTTTTTAATCCCTTGACCAATTCTTCATCGCTCAATGATCCTTCTTCAAAAAATTTGTTCATCAATTCTTCGTCGGATTCGGCAACTTTTTCAATCAACTCTTCGTGCAATTTTGTTGCTTGTTCTTTAAGTTCGGCAGGTATTTCATCAAGTGTAATCTTTTTTGAATTAACATCGCCATAAGTAACAAGTTTCATTTTAACTAAATCAACTATTGCATTAAAATTCAATCCTTCTTTTGCGGGAAAAGCAACAACTGTTGCATCTGTGCTTAATCTGTTTTTAGCGTGTTGTACCGTTTCAAAAAATTTCGAATGTTCGTTATCCACTTTATTAACAATTATAGCAGCGGGCAGTTTATTTTTATGAATATATTCCCAAGTTAATTCTGTACCTACTTCAATGCCTTCCGCACTTTTAATAACAGAAATACCGAGATCGGCAACCGTTAAACTGGAAATAACCTGTCCTATAAAATCCGGGAATCCCGGTGTATCAAGCATATTTATCTTAGTATTATTCCAT
>CAZRMG010000117.1:0-7934 GCA_964601095.1 uncultured Melioribacteraceae bacterium
ACATGTACGAGCTTTCGTAAAAGATATTTCCATTCAAAGATTTGAGTTATATAACTACAAATAATTTTGAGAAGAACTGGGAGAGTCAGTCAAGATCGAAAAGTAATGATAAAATGAAACACTGTAATAGATTAATTCCAAGCTTAGAAGGATAAATTAGAAGGATAAAAAAGATGAGAACTTTTGTTTATTTGTTTGTTATTTCACTGACGCTTATTTCACATTCTCTATACTCTCAAGCAATTCAAAAAAACAGGGTAATTATTTTAACTGATATTGAAGCCGACCCCGACGACACACAATCTTTGGTTCGTTTGCTGCTTTACTCAAATGAAATTGATATCAAAGGATTTGTTGCAACAACTTCTTGTTGGATGAGAACGAGTATTGCACCGGAATCAATTATAAATGTGATCAAAGCTTATAGCGAAGTTCATTCTAACCTTATCAAACATGAACCGGGTTTTCCGGAATCTGAAGAACTTTTAAAGCTGGTAAAGCAAGGTTTGCCGAAATACGGAATGCTGGGAGTGGGCGATGGGAATGATTCGGAAGGTTCCGATTGGATAATAAAAGTGCTTGAAGAAAAAGATGAACGTCCGTTGTGGATATCTGTATGGGGAGGAGTTAACACGCTTGCCCAGGCTTTATTCAAAATTAAAAATACAAAAACAGAAAAAGAAGCTGGCGAGTTAATTGCAAAACTAAGAGTATATACAATATCTGACCAAGACGACAGCGGCATTTGGATAAGAAATAATTTTCCCGATTTGTTTTACATTGTTACCCCTGGTGATTACTATGACAGCGCAACATGGACTGCAATTAACAGCGTTGTAAAAGGAATAAATAATGAAACGATTAGCAATACATGGTTAGCGAAAAACATTCAACAAGGTCACGGTCCTCTCGGGGCTAAATATCCTGATGTAGCATGGGGGATGGAGGGTGACACACCGGCATATTTATCATTAATACCTAACGGGCTAAATGAACCGGAACATCCTGCATGGGGTGGCTGGGGTGGTCGTTATGAATTGTACAAACCGGATTTTACCCTGACTAAAAAAGGAGGGTCAATTGTTACAATTGCCCCTGAGACAAGGGAAATATGGACAAATGCAATTGATAATTATATCCCATATATTCAGAAAAAATATGGACGAGCAGTTGGAAAAGATTCTGCTGCCTTTAGCGGTTATAAGGAAACTTTGTGGCGATGGAGAGATGACTTTCAATTTGATTTTGCTGCGCGAATGGATTGGTGTATCAAATCATACGAAGAAGCAAATCATCCGCCTGTTCCTGTATTAAATTCACAGGAACAAATTACGGTTAAGTCAGGAGAAGGATTTGGTATAGATGCGTATGATTCTTTTGATCCCGACGGCGATAATCTAAGTTTCTTATGGTTTCATTACCCGGAAGCCGGATCTTATAAAAAATTGATCGAAGTTGACGGTGCTGAAAATGTGCATAACGTATATATTATTGCACCTGAGGTAAATAAGAAAGAAACTGCTCATTTTATATTGAAAGTTACTGACAAAGGAAATCCACCGTTGTCACGATATAAACGAATAATTGTAAATATTTTGCCAAAATAAAGAATGCAAATACATATATGTACTATCAGCAGAACAAAAAATTGAATATTAAAAAGGACGAAAAATATGAGTAACAAGTATATCGGAAAAACTTCCGTAATTATTATGTTAACTATTCTTGGGTTACCCATATTATTACATGCACAAGTACCGGAAAAAGAAATTAAGAGTAATACCCGTCAATGCATTTCAATAAATGAAGACTGGCATTTCTATAAATATGCTTCTTTCTCTGAAGCGGATAATCTTATTTATGATGTGCGCCCCGATGTTAAAGAAAATCAAGATTATAAAGTTGCCGATGCAAAACCAACCGAAGCGGAAAATGTTGAAGCAAAACAAATGATATTGAAACCTTGGATTTTACCAACAGGCAATAATTTTATAAAAGATAGATCAAAACATCACATCCGTCCCGAAGGCAATCCGGGGAGTGATTTCCCGTTTGTTCAAAATGATTATAACGACAGCGAATGGGAAAAAGTAAATTTGCCGCACGATTGGGCAATCAAAGGTCCTTTTTACGAAGGAGATAATCCCGAAGTTGGCGGCGGTATGGGGCGTTTGCCAATCCAAGGCGTTGCCTGGTATCGCAAGAAATTAGACATACCGAAATCTGATGCGGGCAAATCAATATTCTTAGATATCGACGGCGCGATGTCGTATGCAATGGTTTGGCTGAATGGAAAATTAGTCGGCGGTTGGCCTTATGGTTATTCATCATGGCGTTTGGATTTAACGCCTTATGTTGTTTGCGGTGGCGAAAACCAATTGGCTATTCGTTTGGATAATCCGAATAATTCATCGCGCTGGTATCCCGGCGGAGGAATTTACCGCAATGTATGGTTAACTAAAACCAACCCGGTTCATTTGGCACAATGGGGTACTTTTATAACAACAAATAAAATCTCAAAGAATTCGGCAAATATAAATTTAGAAGTTGATATAGAAAATAATTCAAAAGAAGAAGTTGAAGTCTCAGTTATCACGCAATTATTCTCTTTCAATTCCGAAGGGCAAAAAGAGAAAAACACCGTAGCGGATATTAAAACAATAAAAACAAAGATTAAAGCTAACTCAAAAACTAAAGTTATGGGTTCGGTAATAATAAAGAATCCAAAATTGTGGGGACCGCCTCCAACACAAGTTCCTAATCTTTATGTCGCAGTTACAAAATTATTTATTGATGGGAAAGTAGTTGATGAATATGAAACTAAATTCGGTATTCGTTCTTTACGGTTTGATCCCAACAACGGTGTATATGTAAATGAAGAATTAATTAAATTGAAAGGCGTTAATCAACATCACGATCTCGGTGCATTGGGCGCCGCATTTAATACGCGTGCTGCAGAAAGACAGCTTGAAATTTTAAGAGAGATGGGTTGCAATGCAATTAGAATGGCGCATAATCCGCCGGCGCCGGAATTATTGGAATTAACCGATAGAATGGGTTTTCTTGTTATGAACGAAGCATATGATTCATGGGAACTCAAAAAAACTCCGCTCGATTTCCATCTGATTTTCCCCGATTGGTATGAACAAGATTTACGCGCGATGATTCGCAGAGATAGAAATAATCCTTCTGTAATAATGTGGAGCTTTGGTAATGAAGTTGGTGAACAATATACTGATAAAGATGGAGCGGCAATCGCAAGACGCTTAAATAAAATTGTTAAAGATGAGGACACAACCCGTCCAACAACAAGTGCAATGAACTGGGCAAAATCGACTATGCCGTTCCCTGTTGAAATGGACGTAATAAGTTTTAATTACCAGGGTGAAGGCATACGTCAAGACACAATATTTGCAGATGTAAAAGACCGGATACGAACAACCCCGCAATACAATCCTTTTCATAAAAAATTTCCCGACAAAGTAATACTTAGCAGCGAAACTGCATCTGCGGCAAGCAGCCGAGGTATTTATTTATTTCCTGTTGTTAAAGAAAATTCATCGCCTATTCGTGAAGGTAGAGGAGGAGATTCAAAAATATGTCATGTAAGTTCATATGAACTTTATGCAGTTGATTTCGGATCTTCCGTTGATAAAGTATTCAAATCAATCGACAGCCACCCGTTTGTTGCCGGTGAGTTTGTATGGAATGGTTTCGATTACATCGGTGAACCGACTCCGTATTATGACGCACGAAGTTCATATACCGGTATTATAGATTTAGCAGGATTTAAGAAAGACCGGTTTTATTTATATCAATCAAAATGGCGTCCTGAATTACCGATGGTTCATATTCTACCCCATTGGAATTGGCCAGACCGTATCGGTGAAATTACACCTGTTCATGTTTTTACTTCAGGTGACGAAGCTGAATTATTTCTCAATTCCAAATCGTTGGGTAAAAAGAAAAAAGGTCAGTATGAATATCGTCTTCGGTGGGATAATGTTAAATACGAACCGGGTGAATTAAAAGTTGTGGCTTATAAAAACGGCGGGAAGTGGGCGGAAAGTTTTGTTAAAACCACAAATGAGCCGGCTGCATTAAGTGCATCGGTGGATAGAAGTGAAATTAAAGCCGACGGAAAAGATTTATCTTTCATTACTGTAAGTATAGTTGATAATAATGGTTTTGTAATTCCAACTGCAGCAAATAATATTCAGTTTGAAATAGACGGTCCCGGTGAAATTATTGCTACGGATAACGGCGATCCGACAGATTTTGTACCGTTCCCATCACGTGAACGAAAAGCATTCAGCGGACTTGCTTTAGTTATAGTTCGATCGAAGAAAGGAGAACCGGGTTTGATTTCTGTTTCTGCAAAATCAGTAGATCTCGTTGATACAAAAGTATTTATTAATAGTAAGTAAAAAGTATTAATGAAAACACGATTTAGAATTTCATAGACATAAAACATAGAATTGATTCATACATAATTATGCGGATTAAATTTACATCATACGGTATCTGGTTAAATTATTCTGCAAAGTGGCTTTCAAATGGAGTTTTATGGTATTAAGTTCTTATAAAAATATCATGTAATTGGATTTTTATAGTATTATTTCAATACTGAGATCAATCTAATCTGAATAGATCTTGTATGAATATTTTTTCTTCTGATATAAATCAAATCATTATTTATAAAACATATTTAACAGGAAAAGTAATGTTGTCAAAAAAAACAAAAAACCAACTTAGCAGAATAATTAACATTCTCACAGTGATGTCGGTTATGATTCTATTGCCAATTTTTTCTTCAAATATTCACGCGCAAAATTCCGAATGGAATAATAGAAAATGTGCAGTCGTTTTAACATATGACGATGCTTTAAATGTGCATCTCGATAATGTTATTCCTTTGCTGGATTCTGCCGGGTTTAAAGGAACATTTTATTTATCGGGATTATTTCCCGGTTTCAAACAAAGGCCAAAAGATTGGGCTGCGGCTGCTGGTCGCGGACACGAATTGGGTAATCATACTCTTTTTCATCCATGCGAAGGAAAATCTCCCGGGCGCGAATGGGTTAATCCAACTTATGATTTAAGTATTTACACGCCACAAAGAATTACAGATGAAATATTGGCGGCAAATCTCTTGCTCGAAATAGTTGACGGTAAAACAAAAAGAACATTTGCCTATCCCTGCGGCGATATGAAAGCAGGTGATTCTTCATACGTTGGAGTTGTTAAAGAAAATTTTGTGGGCGCACGAGGTGTAGAAGGCAAAATGCAAAGAATAGACGAAGTTGATTTATATAATATTTGCAGCTTTATGATTAATAATCAATCCGGTGAAGAGTTGATCTCGATGGTTAAAAAAGCGATGGAAACAAATTCACTTCTTGTATTTCTATTTCACGGTGTCGGCGGCGAGCATTCGATAAATGTTTCATCCGAAGCACACCGTATGCTTATAAGTTTTCTTAAAGAAAACGAAAAAGATGTTTGGGTAGCTCCGCTTGTTGATGTTGCTCAATTCATAAAGGGAAAATGTAAAAAATTGTAAAAGATGCCGAATTGGTGTTAATTCTACACTTAAAAAGAATATCTTGTAAATAAATAAAATGAGTAGATGCTTTTTTTGATTTACGAATTAACTTTTTATTATTTCTTATCCTTGATCGTTTTTGCTTTTAAACAATCAAGTATAACAACTTTTGTATCTAATTAAGTATTTAATAAACTTTAACAGGAAGTCCATTATGATTTTTTCTAAAAGAAATTCTTATTCCAAATTAATTGCAGCAGTAACGTTTTTCACATTGTTTTCTGTTTTTCAAACAAATGCGCAAACTACAGTTCAAACAGACGTACCCGCATTAAAAGATGTTTTCCAAAATGATTTTTACATCGGCTGTCTTTTATCTTATGCCCATATCGGTTTTTCAACTGATCCTTATGTGCCCGGGCAATCAAACATTGCAGATGCAAACGGCGGGTATTTAATAAAACACCATATGAATTCTATGAGTCCGGGCAACTGGATGAAATCGACATATATAGTTGATATTAACGGCAGCGCATCGGCATATAATTCTGCATCCACACAAGCGGCAAAAGATTCAATTGATGTTCATCCCAAAGTAACATTCAACGGAAATATTACAGCACAACTTAATTGGGCAAAGAGGCATGGATTTACATTCCGAGGGCATACACTTGTTTGGCATAATCAACACCCCGGCACTGCATTTTTCCGTACAGGGTATTCAGCAAACGGCACGCGTTTATCGAAAGAAAAGATGACGTTGCGTATGGAAAATTATATTAAAGAAGTTATAAGAATACTTCACGAAGGATGGCCGGGTTTGCTTTCGGCTATGGATGTTGTAAATGAAGCGGTTAATGATAATACGGGTTCGGATAGAACTTCGAATAATGAATGGTACGATACATTTGGTGATAATAGTTTTATAATGAAGGCGTTCGAGTTTGCTCGTAAATACACAATTGAATACGGCGAAACACAAATGAAACTTTATTACAATGATTACAACACTCATCAATCCGGGAAAGCAGACGGTATTGTTAGAATCTGCAAACCTATCTTTGAAGCCGGTTATTTGGACGGTATTGGAATGCAAGATCACGATCAATATAATTCACCAACGGCTGCTCAATGGATTGCATCGTACGATAAATTTGAACCTATTTGTACAGAAATGGCAGTAACTGAATTTGATGTTAAACCAAGCAGTTCTAACCTTACAGGTGCGGTATTAACACAACAGGCTAATCAATACGGTCAGTTGATAAAATGTTTTATGGATAGAAGTTATTTCTCAGGTCGCGGAAAAATTATTAGTGTATGCAAAGATGGGTTAAATGATGAGTGGGCTTTTGTTAAAAACGCATCGCTATGGGATAATAAAAACCAATGCAAACCTGCTTTTTACGAAGTAGTGAAAGTAGGTCAAAACTATAATTCACTCGACTCTCTTATTTCTTTTACAGGTACATTGATTAAAAGCGAATACACAACCGAATCATGGGCGCAATTCGAGTCTTCGTTACTTGCTTCTCATGATGCTATGAATAAAAATTACAGCAACTCAACTTCCACAGGCGATGCTCTCGAAACAGCCAAAACAAATCTTGATGCTTCAATTAAAAGTCTTGTTAAGATTTCTACCGATATAAATGAAAATGTTCTTCCGGGCGATTATGTTCTAAGTCAAAATTACCCGAACCCGTTTAATCCGACAACAACAATCAACTACCAAATTCCGGCTGCGGGTTATGTATCTTTAAAAGTATATGATATGCTCGGTAACGAAGTTGCCGAACTTGTTAACGGTTATAAAAATGCAGGAAGTTATAACGTAACATTTAACGGGCAAGGTAATGCTAACAACCGTCAGTTAACGAGCGGTGTTTATTTCTATCAATTGAATTCCGGTAGTTTTTCATCAACTAAAAAGTTTGTTCTGTTAAAATAGTTCTATCGTTTTTGATATAAACAATTTATGGGTAAAGCCATGGAAAAGGATTTTCGAAATCGAAATAATCTAAAAACAAATGTTAGACTATTTACGCCGATATTCTTCTTCATGGCTTTACTTGTTTTATCATCTCCAAAATTATTTGCAAAAGTAGATACTGTTTATGTTCCAAGCGACAATCCACCGGGCGAAGGCAATTTAAATAAAGCTGTTAACGATATTCTGGAAACTGGAACACTTTCTAAAACAATATTTATGCTGGAACTAAACGGCTATTATGTTCTAGCAGATTCAATACATATACCTGCAGGAGAACATTTAACAATTATTGCTCCTGAACCCGGTAAAACACAAGAAACAGCTCCTCCGCAAATTTGTTGTACTACCGGTATTACTAAATATACTGTGCCCTTCAGAACGATGTTTACTTGTTTG
>CAZRMG010000118.1:0-7912 GCA_964601095.1 uncultured Melioribacteraceae bacterium
TTTAAGTTCGCTATATATTTTCCATGAAAGGCAGGTGAATTGGGATTCATAATATTGGCAGAGTGAACTGTAATTGTTGAATGGCATCCGGATGCACAGCTTGTTTTTGCTGTCCCGCCCGAATAATCAGAAGCATGACATTGTTTACAGCTTTCCATATTTCCATCTACAAGCTGTCTGCCGTGAAATTTGGGAGATGATTTTTGAAATACTTCGCTGCCGTGGACTTTAACTTCTGCCGGAGGAGTAATATCATCTTTCATTTCGCTGCACGAAAAAAATATAATACTTGAAAGGACAATTGTAAAAAAGTAGTATTTGAAATATTTCATATTCGACCCGAATAAAATTTTAGTTATGACAATAACCGCAGAAACCAATTCCTTTAATTCCGTTTGGCCGTGCGTTTGCATCTGTATGGCATTGGTAACAAACGGAATTCATATCGCTGTGCCAGTCGCCGTTATCTGAACCGCTCATAAAAGTTCTCATATGTGTTTTAGGATTTGTTCCTTTCACACCGTCGTTATCAACGTGGCATAAAATGCAATTCGCGTCGGCTCCCTGCACGTCATGGCATGAAGCGCATCTTTCAATATCTCGTTTAGCGAGTATGGCATGTTGCCCGCCACCGGTACCGACTCCAATTGTTAAGAAGTCCGGTGCTCTGTGTGAAATTGGAATCATTCCTTCCGAGGCAAAATCTCCTCCTTGAGAATTATGACATTCCGCGCAGAACGTTTCGGTTTGATGGCAAGTTTGGCAATCAGTTGTTTTTCCTTTTAAATCTATCCCGTGTGTAAACCTGTAATTCAAATCGTGAACGCGTGTTATCTGTTGTTGTTTGGTATTATCAACATAATTGTGCGGTGAATACGGAGTATAAAAATCAGTTGCGCTGTTGCTTTCGGTTAACATTGTTGTGGAAACGTGACAAGATTCGCAGAAGTTGTTGTCGTGACACATCTCGCATTGTGCATTGTTTGCCATTGAATTGAATTTGTGTGATCTAAAAAATCCGACTTGTTTATGATCTTGTGGAACGAGATTCGTTGTTGATATATGACATGATTCGCAGTTTGTAATTGTAGCAACAGTATTTCCGTTATGGCATGTATAACACGAAGCCATCGGAGGATTCACTTCCTTTGATTCGAAACTATAAGCAACTTCATCCAAACCTTTATGGCAAGTTGTGCATTCTTGTTTCTGTTCGCCGACATGATATTTATGATCAAAAATCAATTCGGATTTTTTCTTTATCAGCGGTTCCATCACGTCTTCATAATGGCAGGTAGTACACGAACTTTCTTCTTCAACATCATGGCACGAAGAACACACATCGTGATTTGGGAAAATCCTGTCATTTAATGAAGTGCTTTCCGTTACTCCCTCGTGGCAAGTAGCGCAATCAGTTGCTTCGAAGTGAATTGCGTGCGAAAATTTAATTATGTCTTTATTTGTCTTTCCGTTTTCTTCCGTTCCACCCGAACCGATGGCCGCAATGGTGAGGAATAAAATTATTGCAGCCGAAAGTGCGGTATAATAGTATTTTATTTTCATATAGTTCTAAAAGTTAGTATTAAACCAGTGATTTACTTTGAATAGTAATCTGAAATCGTTTTTGTAAATCTTGTTGTCGAAATACTGAGTTTGAAGATCGAACGACCACCTGTTCCAAGGACGTACATTAACACCGGCAAGCAGCGATGTAATATTGTTTGTCTCGGAATCTTTTGAAAGTTTATAATTTGTGAAAGCTATTCCGACAGAAGGAGTAATAAATCCTTCCATGAAAGAATGAGCGGAGTAAATTGAAACTGCGTCCATTTCTCCTGCATAGCCCATATTCTTCCGGTAGCTTAAGCTTCCGTATTTGGTTGTTGTTCCCACAGTGATTCTTGAAGAATTGTCGTTGTCGTATTCAACATAACCGAATTTTCCGAACACTGTAAAGTCGTCGGAAAGTTTATAATCCGCGCCGCCTTCATATTCTTGTGTGTTGCCATAGTTGAAAACAGAGAAGATTGAATTGTAGCGGATTCTCGGTTCGCGGTAATTATAGTAAAGATTAACGCCGAGCCGGTCGTTTACACTTACTCTTCCGTCAACTTCGAACTTCGATGTAACTTCGAAATTCAAATCGTATTCATATCTTGTATTTATATCAAGAAGTGAAGATATTGAATAACCTGCATCAGCCGACAGATATTTATACTGGTTTGATTTTGAAAGTACAATAACATTAACCGGATCTAAATTTTCATCTAAACGATATGAGTTGTGATCAAGCGGTTTAAAATTTTTGTCAATATAACTAATTCCAACACGCAAATTTTCGATTGCGTTGGCTTCGAATCTTCCGCCGAGAACATAATCATTGCTTAAGTCGTCAGTCAATTCTAATTTTTGATATGCCGGAACGTTTCCACCGTAAAATCCCGAAAGTGAAAAACCGGAATACTTTATTTTAACATTCGCACCGTCGAATAAACCGCCCGCAACCGGTGTAAATAACGGCTGCCTTCCGACTTTAACAGTAACAAGATCAAAAATATCTCTCGCTTCGAGATAAAGATTGTAAAATCTTAAACGCGGGTCGTTATCCAAGGCGTTTCCGATATTGCTTTCGAAATTTAATCTTGTTCTTAAAGAAACTTTATTGTAATTAAAATTAGCATTGAGTGCTTGATATGTTCTCAAAAAAGTTTCGGAGTTATCTGCGGAATTATATCTTTCGAAGGTGTAGAATGATGAAGTGAATCTGCCGTTGAGATTCTGAGAAAAGATCATCAACGGCATACCCACAAACAAAATTGCGAAAAATATCTTTTTCATTTTTCCTCTGTAAAATTATCCTTTCGGAACCGGATGAGCGATTTTAGCCCACATCTTTTCAAAGTCGAATTCTTTGTAAGTAGGGCTTTCGGGATTATGACATTTAACGCAGCCGGCTTTAATTTCGGCTTTATCTTTCCAAACAATCAAACCATTTTTAACAGACTCTTCACGGCTTTTCATAACTTTAAGAGATTTGTATGCAGAACCGGCACCGTGGCAGGTTTCGCATTGAACACCGTCTTCAATTTTAAATTTTGCGCCGAAGTGTGATGCATCCAACCCTGCGCCTGCAACGTGGCATTTTAAACAGTTTTGATTTTTTACTGGGTCAACATCGGGAGATAATTTTTTTGCTTCTGCTGTCTGAAGTGTTTTATATGCTTCTGCGTGTTTGCTGTCTTTCCATATCTTCAATTGCAAACCTTGTTTTTCTGTTTTATGACAAACACCGCATACCTGCGTTCCTTCGAATTTGTTTTGAGCATATATATGGGAGGGAATTACCAAATATGCTATTATGAAGATTCCTAAAGGGAAAACCAGATTACGTACCATTTCATTACCTCCTGAAGTTTGAAAGAAAATTTATTTTCGACTAATTCAAAGTACAAAATGCAGTTAAATATCCTATTTGAATATAGACGAATAAGAACTAAAAGGCAATAATGTCTTTTTATTAATTTTAATTGCCTTCAATAAATTATATAAAAAACAATTTTATTATCGTATATCGTTTAAGAATCTTTCAAAGATTCATCAACAACCGGATTCATTTTATGTTCAAGCCAAGTACGTAATTCGGGATCGTTCGAAAGTTCAGCATCAATAATTGCTTCGGGATTTAACCCGTTCTTTTCAAGAGTAGAAGTAAATAATATTGTAGAATTACTTACTTTCTTCAAATCTCTTTTACCGGCTTTGTACTCTTTCCATTCTAAAACAACTCTTCTAAAATGTTTCTCATGGTGATGACGGTATGTGCTTAGCGTCATTTTACCGTCCATCCAGGTTAAACTCATTGGATATTCGTGCGGATGGAAAATTACGAAAAACCAATGCCATACAAGTATAGCAAGTGAAGCCAAAATTGCTTCGTAAAAATGTATAAGTTCGCTTACTTTTATTAACCACGTCGGGGCCCAGTTTCCAACAATTGTAGGGAACCATAAAATAAATCCGGTTATTCCCATAACAATAGTTCCCCAAATCAAAGCCCAATATTCTGCTTTCTCCGTGTAATCGTATTTATCGAATTTCGGTTTTGTTTTATTTATTCTTAAGTAATAAAGAATATTATCCCGCGCTTCAATTACATCGCTCCATTTTGGAATTAGGTTGAACAAAACATCTCTGCCGCGGGCAGTAAACAATAAATAAAAGATGTGATAAAGTCCTACGGAAATCATTACGACTGCCGAAACTCGATGAGTGTATTGACGTGCAGTTTCTGTCATTCCGAGATTTAACAACATTTCCGCCCACCAGCTTTGATGGTATTTTAAAGCAAATCCTGTTATTGCAAGTATGATGAAAGAAGTTAATAACAACAAGTGTTGAACAACTTCATTCTTTGTAAATCTTGGAATTGTAATCTCGCCAAGTTGACGGTTTCGCTTCTTCTTTATTTCATAAGTGAAGATCAAAAGATTATGAAGAACCATTCCGCCGATAACAGAAACAATAAGCCAGAAATAAATGTTGGCAACAAAATTTTCAATTTTTGCTGCTGTTTCGTTTTGAGTTTGATGAGAATAACTTTGCGAAAATACAGGTGTTGCATCGGCATGGCATTTTTGGCACGTAGCCGTAACATTGTTTTGATTTACAGAAGATTCCGGGTGATCCTGCGGTAAAATTTTATGTACATTATGGCAATCAATGCACATCGCCGCATCCTTATCGCCTCGCATTACTGCTAAACCGTGATAACTATCTTGATATGTTCTAGCTTGGTTTCCTGTATGTCCAAATCTTTCGGCAATGCGCGGGTTTTGATGGCATATAATACATGTTTCTTCCTGCAATTTTCTTGCGGCTTCCCGTTGATTTACTGTATTAATTGCTTGAATACCGTGTTCACTGTGGCAATCATCGCAAACGGGAGATTCTCTATATCCCTTCTTTGCTCTAATCCAGTGTATCGATTGTTTATATTCTTCGGCTTCTTTTGCATGGCATTGCCCGCAAAGTTCGGGGACATTAAATGTAGAAATTTTTGAACCCGGTTGGATTTTATTTTTTATATCGTGGGTTCCGTGACACGCTGTGCATGTTGCGGCTTCCGATTTCCCGTTTTTAATTAAAAGACCGTGCACGGAATTCATATATCTTTTACCCGGGTTAGGAATACTGAAACCGAATTTTTTTGCAAGTTCAGGATTATCATGGCAATTAGCGCAAGTTGTTGAAATGTTTTTCGGGTGAACTAAACTCGATTCATTTTTTACGTGTTTAACATCGTGCGAACCGTGACAATCCCAGCAGTTTGCAGCTTCATCAACGCCTTCAAGTAATGCAATGCCATGAATACTTTCACGGTGTTCTTTGGCAATATCCGAATGACACTGTGAACAATCTGCAATCTGTGTTTTCTTTAGATTTACAGAATGATCTGTCATAAAGCGGTTGAAGTTTGTGTGGCAATCCGAACAAACTAAATTTTTATGAACTGAAGATGGAAGGTTTATCTTTACATTTACACTTTTATGACATGTGTAACATTTGTTTTCCGAAATTATTTCTGCCTTATGAAAATTTCCCGTAAGCGACATCGACGAGTGACATTTCGAACAAATCTCTTTTACTTTTAATTGACTTGTTGTAGGCGCATTTTGAATTTCATGAGAGCCGTGACAGGTAACGCATTTAGGCGGATTTTTCACCCGAGCTTTTAGCCTGTGATGTATATCCTTTTCCTGCATTGCCATTTTGTCTTCATGACAAGTTCCGCAATTAACTTTTTTAGCGCCGGCTTCAATATGTCCTTCGTCCTTTACATCCGCATGACAATCCGCGCATTCAATAATACCATTGTGAACTGATTTTTCTATTGATACTTCGTGGCAATCCGAGCAACTAAAATCCTGTGCTGTTAATGGAGAAGAAATTAGGGCAATAATAAAGAATAGAAAAACGGAAAAAATTTTTGAAGTGTGCAGATATCTATGTGAAGTCACTTAAACTCCGGATATTATTTGTTATGATACAAAAATATATGCTAAAGCAAAAATCATGCTTGAAAATGATCTTCTAGTTCAAAAGAAATTATAGGATAATTGTTCATTTTGAAACCTTCAGAATTTTCCCAAAAGTATGATTTTTTATTTCTGAGAAAAGTCTTTAAAAAATAAGATAAAGGACTTATATATCCGTTCACAAAATATTCAGATAGGAATTCTTTGTCAATTAAAACAACACAAAGAATTAAAATTTTTTTAAATAGAGTTGCTATCTTTTACTTATAAATTCTTAAAAAATAATTGTAAAAATAGTTTCGTTATGTGGAATTGATTGAACAGAAATACTTCCGTTATGTGCACGTATTATGCTTTGTGATATGCTTAGTCCGATACCGGAACCTTCCTTTTTAGTGCTGTAGAATGGAACGAAAATGCGATCGATAATTTCTTCCGAAATGCCAGGACCGTTATCAATAATTTTAATAACGGCTTTACCGCGCTCGCTAATTTCGGCTGTTAGTTTGATTGTTCCCTTTTTGGAATCAGCGATAGCTTGAATTGAATTTTTAATTAGATTTATTAAAACATGCTCAATTAAATCGGGGTCAACCATGATTTCTAAATTTTCCGGATGGACCGAAATTGAGAAATTAATATTCCCGTTAGACGAAATTGATTCAACCAATAATCTAATCCTATAAAATAACTCGCTTAATTTTACTTGTTGAAAATTCGGTTTATAGATTTTAGATATGTCGCGGAACTTATTTACGAAATTAACCAATCCGTCGCTGCGCTTTTGAATTGTGTGCAGCGCGTCGTTTATGTCTGCGATTGTATCTTGGTTAATTTCAATTTTATTGTCAGTATTTTTCAACATATTATTTGCTGTTGCAGCCAACGATGAAATCGGTGTTATCGAATTCATAATTTCATGCGTGAGTACGCGTATTAATTTTTGCCAAGCTTCAATTTCTTTTTCTTCCAATTCCGGTTGAATATTATAGAGTGATATTAGTTTAAGATCTTGATTTTTCATGCGGAAGCCGGTGCTGAAAATACTTAATTGAATTACTTCGCCGCTGTCGGAAAACTTAAATGTGCTTTTTGTGCCCGGCGTAATTTGAAAAAGAAATCTACCCAAGCCGCTTCCAATTCGATCCAATGAAGATAAATTTTTAAGATGATGTATTTTTAAGATTTTTTTTGCCGCACGGTTTAATAATTCAACATCGCCTTTGGCGTTGAATGAAATTAATCCGATGCCGACATGATCGATAACTGTTTCGAGATATCGCAAACTTTCTTCTTTTTCCAGGCGCGCATTTTTAAAATTATTCAGCACTTTATTCATTTCGAGTGAAAGTTCTTCAAATGATTTGCCGAGATTTGATATTGAAATGTTCTGAGAAAAATCGGAGTAGTTTATGCCTTGTAAAAAACTTACCACGTTGCGGTTTGATGTATCAATAAACCTTATCAAATAAAATAATTGAACGATAAGCGTCGCGGCAAATAAAGCAACTAAAACTATTTCTGATACATTGAAGAAATATAAAATCAAAAAAATATTTAGGGTTATTAATAAAACTCTTGCCGT
Organism: uncultured Melioribacteraceae bacterium; assembly: GCA_964601095.1. Classification (GTDB taxonomy): domain Bacteria; phylum Bacteroidota; class Ignavibacteria; order Ignavibacteriales; family Melioribacteraceae; genus JAEWUC01. The sequence continues at coordinate 7,621 of CAZRMG010000118.1, forward strand.
TATCTTTATTCTGAAATTACTCAATTTATAACCCATGTTTTTCCATTCTTCTATACAAAGAAGTTCTTGTTAAGCCGAGCTCTTTTGCAGCTTTTGAAACATTGCCCTCAAATTTAAGCAATGCTTTTTGAATAATTTTTTTTTCCACTTCATCAAGATTAAAAGTATCAATTTCATCGCTGCCGCTTTTTGCGGTGTTTATATTAAAATAAATATCGGCAGGACAAATGGCATCGGAATCGCAAAGAATAACGCTTCTTTCAATTACATGCTGAAGTTCGCGTATGTTGCC
>CAZRMG010000119.1:0-4129 GCA_964601095.1 uncultured Melioribacteraceae bacterium
TATCCCGGTTATTCAAATCACGATTTGTACTGTTTTTGGTTTCGCTGCTTTTTGTTGTAATTATGCTCGATTTAATTTTTCCCATGCCTGGATTAAAACCTTATTCAAAAGCAGTTTATGCAAAAGACGGCACACTTCTATCGGCGTATCTTTCTGAAGATGAAAAATGGCGTATGCGCACTCGGCTTGATGAAGTTTCGCCGGATTTGATAAAAGCAATAATCAAAAAAGAAGACGATTGGTTTTACTTTCATCCCGGTGTAAATCCATTCTCAATTATCCGCGCGATGTTTCAAAACATTTTTGGCGGAAGAAGAATTTCCGGCGCTTCAACAATAACTATGCAGGTTGCACGATTGTTGGAACCAGCCGACCGTACTTACTTAAATAAATTTCTTGAAATACTCCGCGCTCTGCAGCTTGAGCTTCATTTTACAAAAGATGAAATTCTTGAAATCTATTTAAGTCACTTGCCGTACGGCGGAAACATTGAAGGAGTAAAATCGGCATCGTATATATATTTTAATCGTCCGCCCGACAAGCTCAGTTTGTCGCAATCGGTTTTGCTTACAATTATTCCAAACAACCCGAATAAATTTAGATTGGATAAAAATACTACTGCGGCACGCAAAGAAAGAAATAAATGGCTGCGTATTTTCAAAGCGAAGAATGTGTTTGATTCAAAAAATCTTGATGATGCTCTTGATGAACAAGTCGGCATAAACCGTTATACAATCAAGAATGATGCTGCGCATTTTTGCAGGGTTGTGTCGCAGCGTTATAAACAAGATCAAATTTATTCATCACTTGATTTGTCAATTCAACGTTCGGCCGAGAAAATTCTATTAAGTTATGTGAACAGGAACAAAACAAAACAAGTAAGTAACGGCGCTGTAATAATTATTGATAATAAAACTAATTCTATTGCTGCATATTGCGGGTCGGCTGATTTCTACGATAACACTTCGTCGGGACATGTAAATGGAATTACAGCGATTCGTTCTCCCGGTTCAACTTTAAAACCAATTTTATACTCGCTTGCTTTCGATCTCAGTGAACTTACTCCAGAAATGAAACTGCTTGATATCCCGACTGATTTCGGCGGGTACGAACCGGAAAATTTTGATCTTAAATTCAATGGGCAAGTAACAGCAAAATATGCGCTTGCTAATTCGCTTAATATTCCAGCAGTCCGACTTCTTCAAAAAACAGGATTGGATAAATTTATTTCTCTCCTTCAAAAGGGCGGGTTCGATGATGTAGTCAATAATAAAAAGTCGTTGGGATTATCGCTAATACTCGGCGGCTGCGGTGTGCGCCTCGAGCAGTTAGCAAGATTTTTTACGGTTTATTCGCAGAATGGAAAATTATTCCCGTTGAATTATTTGAAAGAAGAAAAAATCATAAATGAAAATGGAGTTAGAATATTTTCAGAAGGTGCCGCTTATTTAACCGGGATGATTTTAACATCAAATGAACGGCCTGATTACCCGGCTGAATTTTTGCTCTCGTCGCAGCACCCTGTGATTGCGTGGAAAACCGGAACATCGTACGGAAAGCGCGACGCATGGGCAATAGGTTTTAATCCCGACTACACGATCGGTGTGTGGATGGGAAATTTCGACGGCAAAGGTTCTCCCGAATTATCGGGAGCAGAAATGGCGGTGCCGTTATTGTTCGAACTTTTTAATTCAATTGATTACAACCCGAAAAAATTATGGTTCGATAAACCTAAAGACGTTTATCTGCGTGAAGTCTGCAGCGAAACAGGTTTGCTTCCTTCCGAAACATGTAAACATAAAATTGTAGATTATTATTTAGAAAACATTTCACCGAATAAAAAATGCGATCTTTACAAAATATTATATGTAAACGAAGATGAGACAATTCAATACTGTACGGGTTGTTTGCCGAAAGATGGATATAAAAAAGTCGATTACCCTTTTTATGATTCCGAGTTAATGCTGTGGTTTATTAAAAACAAATATGACGTAAAAAGACCGCCGCCGCATAATCCTTTTTGTCAGGTTAAATTTTCGGGAGAAGGACCTAAAATAATTTCTCCTTCACCCGACTATGAATATTTTTTGGAAGAAAATTCAAACCAGCAAATACTTCTTCAGGCGGCATCCGATCCTTCCGTCAAAATTCATTATTGGTATATAGATAATGTGTTTTACAAAAAAACAAAGCCGGAAGAAAAATTATTCTTTTTACCCGCGAATGGCAAAGTGAAGATTACGTGTCTCGACGATTTAGGTAGAAAAACTTCAATTGAAATAAAAATTGCTTTTTATTAGTTGTGTCTCCGGTATTATACAATTCTCTTATTAAAAACAGAAATATATTTTACTACAGAAATAACTTTGATTAGTTTTAAGCAACAGATTAAGAAATATACATGCGAGGCAATACATGACACGACTCTTATTTTTTACGCTGATTGTTTTTTGTTTCTCAACATTTGCGCAGTCGATTAATTCGCCAAACAAAAAACTAAAACTTAATTTTAAACTGCTTCCGGAAGGAACCCCTTCGTACGAATTATATTTTAACGACAACAAGATTGTTGAAACAAGCAGACTCGGAATAGAAATAAAAAACAACGAGTCGTTTATAAAAGATTTTTCGGTTGTAAAAATAGATACATCTTCTTTTGATGAAACATGGGAGCCCGTGTGGGGCGAAGTAAAAAGCATTCGTAATAATTACAATGAGCTTTGCGTTACATTGAAGAACAAAGAACGAGTAATGATACTTCGCTTCCGACTGTTTGATGACGGTCTCGGTTTCAGGTATGAATTTCCACGGCAGAATAGTCTTTCATACTTCATTGTTGCAAACGAATTTACAGAATTTAATTTAACAGGCGATCACAAAACGTTTTGGATGCCCGGCGATTTCGATTCGAACGAATATTTTTACACTCAAAGCAAGCTGAGTGAAATAGATGCTTCAATCGGGAAAGAAGTTCATGAAATATCAACGAGAACTTTGCCCGGTGCAAATGTAGTTCAAACACCGCTGATGATGAAAACCGACAATGGAATTTACATCAATATACACGAAGCTGCGCTTGTCGATTATCCGGCAATGAATTTATCAGTAAACAAGAATACTTTTTCTTTATCATCATTGCTTGTGCCCGACGCTCTTGGCAACAAAGCATATTTGCAAACACCGTGCAAAACGCCTTGGCGTACGGTAATTGTAAGCGATAAAGCAGAAGATATTCTTGCATCAAAAACAATTCTTAATTTGAATGAACCCTCGAAGATTGAAAATACCGAATGGATTAAACCGACAAAATATATAGGCATTTGGTGGCCAATGCATGTTGGAACTGCTACATGGAATTATGCAGATGAAGGAAATTTAAAACTCGCTCAAACAGACTGGAACAGTTTAAAACCCAACGGAAAACATGGAGCTACTACCGAGAACACAAAACGTTACATTGATTTTGCCGCGAAGCATGGTTTTGATGCGGTTCTTGTAGAAGGTTGGAATGTCGGCTGGGAAGATTGGGCAGGTCAATGGAAAGAAGAGGTTTTTGATTTTGTAACACCATACCCAGATTTTGATATTGATGCTTTGCAAAAGTATGCCGAAGAGAAAAAGATAAAATTAATTATGCACCACGAAACTTCTGCCTCTGTAACTAATTATGAAAGAAGAATGGACGACGCTTTTAAATTCATGAAAAAATACGGGTACGATGCAGTGAAAACAGGTTATGTCGGTAAAATAATTCCGCGCGGCGAACATCATGACGGGCAATGGATGGTTAATCATTATGTTCGTGTTGCAGAAAAAACTGCAGAGTATAAAATAATGTTAATCGCACATGAGCCTGTCCGCCCGACAGGTTTGCACAGAACATATCCAAACTGGCTTGCTTGCGAAGCTGCAAGAGGCAATGAGTTTAACGCGTGGAGCCGCGGCAACCCGCCCGAACATGAAACAATTCTTCCGTTTACAAGATTGATGGGCGGACCAATGGATTACACACCGGGGATTTTCCAGATCAAAATGAATTATTACGACCCGAATAAGAAAGAGCAGGTTCACACAACACTTGCAAAGCAATTGGCTCTTTATATTACAATGTATAGTCCTTTACAAATGG
>CAZRMG010000119.1:4139-7794 GCA_964601095.1 uncultured Melioribacteraceae bacterium
AATTATCAAAGTTTGCAAGAGAATAAAAAAGAGCAAATTAATGCCCTAATTAAAGAGTACGAAAGATATGCCAATGATGTCACAACGTCATTTTTTAAGAATTTGGAAGGTATCGCGAGTGCAGAGAAAAGCAAAAGGGAAAAACGAATGGTTTATCGGCGCAATAACAGATGAGAATAAAAGAGAAGAAAATGTTACGCTTGATTTTTTAGAGAAAGACAAACTTTATGTCGCTTCAATTTATTCGGATGCCGATGATGCGCACTGGGAAAGTAACCCGATGGTATATTCAATAAAACATTATATTGTTGACAGCAAAACAACACTGAAATTAAAGCTTGCAGAAGGCGGCGGTGCCGCCATTAGTTTAAGAAATGCTTCATCAGATGATCTTAACAAATACGATAAATATTGAATGAAAGAATTTTTTGAAACAATATTTTTGCTCGCTTCAATCCAGGGCATGCTACTTTCTATTGCGCTGTTTTTTAGAAAGCAGAATCATTCGGCAAATATTTTTCTTTCTATTGTAATATTTGCATTGTCGTTAGATCTTTTAACGTCGGTATATTACTCCAAGGGATGGCACATATCAAACATTCACTTCTCGGGAGTAACGTACCCGATAGCATTAACATACGGACCATTATTTTATTTCTATGTTAAATTCTTAACAAAGAAAAGTGAGCGCTTTCATTTAAAAGAGTTTATTCATTTTACACCTTTATTTTTTGTGTATGCTTTAATCTTCCCTGTATTTTTCTATTCTGCAAACGATAAACTCTCATTTGTCCAAATGATGATGTCTGCTGATCAGCCGTTTATTTATGACATAATTGAAACATTTATCCCGGTTCAAGGATTGATTTATACCGTTGCCGTTGTTCGTCTGGTTTTTGACTATAATAAACAAATAAAGGAAAATTTTTCGAACATTGAAAAAATTAATCTCGACTGGCTGAAGTATTTAACGTTCGGGATGATATTTTGCTGGTCAACTGTTGCAATTTCACATATTGCAGATTTTTTTGTAGATGCAAACCAAGGTTTCGGAATTGTTCTTCATACCGCCATTTCAGTAATAATTTATTCTATTGGGTACTTGAATTTAAGTCAACCCGAAATATTTATGAAGGCAAAGGAAACGATTGTAAAAGATGAGATGCCGACAAAATACAAAAAAAGCGGTCTTGACAATTCTTCGGCTAAAGAGATTAAACAAAGATTGATTGAAGTTATGGTAAAGCAGAAACCGTATCTTGAAAGCGATTTAACATTGAACAAACTTGCGGAACTTATTTCCGTTTCTGGCCATCATTTGTCCGAAGTTATAAATTCCGAGATAGGCAAATCATATTACGATTTTATTAATGAATACAGGGTGGAAGAATTTATAAACAAATTAAAAAATCCTTCCACCGCAAATTACAGTTTGATAAGCGTTGCGTTCGATTCGGGTTTTAAATCCAAAACATCGTTCAACAATATTTTTAAAAAACACACGGGCAAAACGCCATCCGAATACAAAGCTTCGATCAATTCATAAAAACGCACGGCAAAACCAAACAATTAAAAGAAGAATTGCGACGGCACAAACCGCCAATGCAATTTTTTCCTTCATAATTAAAACTCGTATTCAATTCCGAACACCGGCAAAATTCCCCACATGTGTTCTTCATCTTGTTTGTTATCAATTTCATTCCATGAATATGCTGCAATGTTATTGCGTGCATAAGCATTCCAGACACTTAAATAAACGATGAGTGTTGACGACGAAAAGTGAAAGCGTTTATCCGCCCTGATATTCAACGAATGAAAATCAGGCAGACGAGCACTATTCACTTTTGTTTCTTCAAAAACTCCTTTGTTTGCAGCTTGTGATGCTGCAACATCAAAAGGCGTGTACGGCGCTCCGCCAGCGTAAAGCCAGCGTGCGCTGAATTCCCAATTTTCATTCGGCTTGTATCCGCCTTCCAATGCAAATGTAAAACGGTTGTCGTAAACACGGTTGTACCATTTTTCATCAAGCCCTTTGTACTTTGCTTTTGAATATGACGCTGCGATTAATCCGTAAAAATCTTTTGCCAATTTTTTTTGAACAGTAACCTCAACTCCTTTGCTGTTTGCTTTGCCCGAACTTAAGAGTGTTTCGTGTGTTAAAAATAAATTTTCAACAACTGCTTGATCAAATTCAAAAAGATTTTGCTGGGACGGATCCATCGGGAAATCGGAATAATCTTTATTATACAATTCAATTGTTAGTTTTGTGGATTCGGTTAATAGATGATTTAACCCGAGGACATAATGCTGCGCTTTTGGATTACTTAAATTTTTAAACTCATCTTTTTGTGCGGCAAGAACCCATGGAATGTTTTGATAAAAAATGCCAAACGTGCCGGTTATGTCTGTTGCCTCGTTTATTTTATAAGTTAGGGAAAAACGAGGCGAAATATTTGATGTTTTATTGTAACTATAATAATCGAACCGTACACCTGGATTAAATATTATTTTTGAAAACAGTTCCCAAGTTATATTTGCAAAAATTCCGGCTTTGTTTGTATTGATATTCTTGTTCAATGTAAGCGAACTTGTTGCCCCGCCGAAAACATCCTGGTAATCGTTATAGAACATGTTGTATTTATTGTCAACAATTCTTCCATCGAAACCGAATTCAAACTTGAAGCGCGGATCGATAAAAACATGGTTGCTGTTTCTGAACTTGTATTCAACTTCGGTTGAATTATTGTCAAGCAAAAGTTTTGCATCCTTTGTTTGATAAAACAATCCGTTTGTTTTTGAATACGTTTGCGAAACTGAAGTGTTTGAATAACCGCTTTTCCCCCATAAATACATCCAGTTAATGCCGGCGGTGTTTGAATAGTATTTGTAATCTGTGTAAACATTGTTCTTGTTTTCACGCGCGTCTTCCTGATTCATCTTTTGATTGTCGTAAGAAAAAACATTTACAAAAGATAATTTATGTTTATCCGATAAATCATAAACTACTTTACCCTGCACATCGCTGTAAAGCGGAAGCCCCACATTTTCGCCCATGAAATCGAGTATCAAATCGAGGTAGCTTCTTCGCGCCGAAATTACAAATGAACCTCTGCCGCCGTCGATTGGTCCTTCTACAACTCCGCCGAAACCCTGCAGACTTAAATCCGCCTGCACATCATAAGTTGTTCTGTTTCCTTCTCGGTATTTCAATTCCATGACCGATGAAAGTTTATCGCCGTAGTTAGAAGCAAAACCGCCGCTGTAAAAATTTACATTATCAATCAAATCAACATTTATAATTCCTATCGGACCTTCTGTTGAACCTTGAACCGGGAAATGATTAATGTTTGGTAATTCGATGTTGTCGAGGTAGAAACCGTTTTCAACGGGACTTCCGCCTCGGACAATCAATGAATTTTTTGTGTCGTTTATTTTTGCAAGCGAAGGCAACCCGAAAATAATTCTGCTTACGTCTCCGCCGGAGCCGGGCGCTCTTCTTATTTCCTCGGAAGAAAATGAAACCGCGCTTAATTTTTGCGTCTCGGTGTTGTTGAAGTATCCCGCCGTTACTTCAACATCTTTGATATTTATTGAGACCAGTTTCATTTCAACATTTACATATGTTATTCTTTCCGTTCGAACTATTACATCGGTG
>CAZRMG010000120.1:0-7793 GCA_964601095.1 uncultured Melioribacteraceae bacterium
CAACTTACCTTTCGGTTCGTTTTCGTGCAATCTCGATTTTGACAATGTCATATTTTTTGGGAATTTTTTTATTAATCGCTGTGGGTCCATACGGCGCGGGATATATTTGGATGTTCATCATTCCGATACTTGCATCAATTTTAAGCGATACAAAAACAGCCGTTGCAGCAATTTTAATAAACATGCTTTCGTTGATACTGATCGGAATTTTATTTCAATACGGAATTATTTCCGGTTACGGCAGAATCAATTTTTCTATGAGTTCTTGGCTTGTAATTGTTTCCAACTTTGTATTCCTCGAAATAATGATAACGCTTTCTATAATTATGATTACCAACGGTTTGGAAAAAACACTTGTTAAAGAAAAAGAAATAATACGATCTCTCGAAATGAAATCGAAAGAATTAGTAAACGCCAAAGAAGAAGCTGAAAAAGCTAATTCTCTTAAATCGGAATTCCTTGCACAAATGTCGCACGAAATTAGAAGTCCCATAAACACTATTCTCGGTTCGGTTTCTATGTTAAAAGAAAACTTAAATTCTTTCAGCAAGGAAGAGATTGAAGAAGTGTTTGCAATTATCAACCGGGGCAGTAACCGTGTAATCAGAACAATCGATTCAATACTTAATATGTCCGAAATTCACACAGGCAGTTTTCACGCTAAATATGAGCCGATATTTATAATCACAGATATTATTAAACCTGTTGTTGCGGAATTAAAACATCTTGCCGAAAACAAAAAACTTTCGCTCGAACTTATTATTCCTTCGGGAGAGGATTTTCTAATTAATTCCGACCGTTACGCAACAACACAAATATTTGTAAACCTTATCGACAACGCAATTAAGTACACGCAAAAAGGTAACATAAAAATTATAGTTGAGTTGTCAAACGATTTTGTTGTTGTACACGTTAAAGATACGGGAATCGGAATGTCGAAAGATTATATGGAAAATATTTTCAAACCGTTCTCGCAGGAAGAAGGCGGCTATTCAAGAAGATTCGATGGCAATGGACTCGGACTTGCTCTTGTAAAAAAATACTGTGAATTAAATAATGCTTCAATAGCCGTAAAAAGCATAAAGGATGAAGGCAGCAAATTCAGCATTTCATTCCCTTCTTCATCGGCTGTTCTACTATAAACCCGGTTTAATTTATACATTGTTATTCATCCATTCTAATTAAAAATTCTTATTTTTGGCTTCAACAAAGAGGAAATAATATGAAATATCATCTCGTTTCCGGCGCGTGCGGTTTCGTTGGAAGAAACACTGTTAAACAAATTTTAAACCGCACTAATGATTCGGTAATTATGGTTGACGATTTATCAGTCGGCACACATCCTTCAACATGGCTTGAGGATACAACAACTAAAAAATTTAAAGACATAGAAATTTTTGGAAAAGATGAGCGCTTATTTTATTGGAAATTAGATTTCAGAAAATTCCTGAACAAGCTTCAGGAAAATCCGAAATGGCTTGAAAATGAATACGGCTTGAAAATAGACCGATTCGGAGATGCGTTTCACTTTGCTGCAATAGTCGGCGGACGCGCAAAAATCGAAGGCGACCCGATGGCTGTTGCGCTCGATCTTTCGATCGACGCTGAATTTTTTAACTGGATTGCCAAAGCAAAACCGGAACGCGTTATGTATCCGAGTTCATCGGCGGCCTATCCAATAAATATGCAAACCGAAAGTGACGCTGTTGCATTGAAAGAATCCGATATTAATATAGAAGGTTATACTTTAGGTTTGCCTGATTTAACATACGGCTGGACAAAAATGACGGGTGAGTTTCTTGCAAAAATTGCAGCAAAGAATTACGGTATTTCGATTGTGTGTATTCGTCCATTTAGCGGTTACGGTGAAGACCAGGATTTAACTTATCCCGTTCCGGCAATTGCAATGCGAGCAGCTAAAAAAGAAAACCCGTTCGAAGTTTGGGGCAGCGGAAAACAAGGAAGAGATTTTGTTCACATTGACGATGTAATGGATTGCATGTTTTTAGCAATGGATAAAATTCACGATGGAACCGCGATCAATATCGGTTCGGGTAAATTAACTTCTTTCCTCGATCTTATAAAAGTATTTACAAAATTCGCCGGTTACGAACCAACAATTAAACCTTTGCTCGATAAGCCCGTCGGTGTTCATTCGCGTTATTGCGATATGAGTTTTGTAAAAGAGCGTTTGGGTTGGGAACCAAGAATTTCCGTTGAACAAGGAATGAAGCGCGTTTACGATGTGGCTGTTTCTAAACTTTTAAAATAAACCACCCCCTTCTATTCCCCCTCCTTTACTTGGAGGGGGACATGGGGGAGGTCAAAATAAAACATGAAAAAACGAATTGTAATCTTCGGACCCGGTCCCCAATTTAAAGGCGGAATAGCCAACTACACAACTTCACTCGCGAAAGCATTTGATAAACTTGGCGCGGAAGTTTTTATTGTTTCGTGGACGCAGCAGTATCCATCGATAATTCCCCGTGATTTTATCGACCGCGCGAGCAAAATAAATCCATTTGATGGTACGAACATAAAAGTTGAATACGTTACAAATTACAACAATCCACTTTCGTGGGAAGAAACTATAAACGTAGTCAAAAGAATTAATCCGGATAAAATTGTTTTCCAGTGGGCGCTCGCTGTTCAGGGCTTGCCAATGGGATATATCGCAAAGGGAATTAAAAGATCCTGCGATTGCGAAATTCTTTTTGATCTTCATGTTGTAGCTCAAAAAGAAGGAAGCGCTATTGATAAGTTTATGTTGAAATATGCTTTATCAAAACCTCATACTTTTATTGTGCATTCACTCAAAACTTATGAAGAGCTGAAGAAAATATTTCCGAATCAACAATTTTCTCTTTCAAGCGCAGAGCGCATAGTGCAGAGCGCGGAATGGAACGACAACCAACAATCCGTAATTAAACTTTATCATCCGGTTTACGATATGTTCACACCCGATCCGAACTTCGATAAAGAAAAAGTAAAAGCCGCGTTGGGATTGAGGAAACATGTGTTCTTGTTTTTTGGATTCATTCGCAAATACAAAGGTCTTCACAATGTTATTAATTCCTTCGCTAAACTTGCAAAGGAAAGGGATGACGTTTCTCTATTAGTCGTTGGCGAATCTTTTTGGAACACTCTCGACTCGAATAAACTTTCTACAAAAATTAAGAAGGGTATTTTCAGTTTCATAAAAAAACTTATTATTAGAAAAAGCGACGACGAAAGCAATTACCGTCCTCTCGAATTAATTGATGAACTTGGAATTAAAGAACAAACTGTTGTTGTAAATAGATATGTTCCCAACGAGGAAGTTAATAAATATTTCCAAGTCGCCGATTGCAATGTATTGTTCTATTTGGTGGCGACACCATCGGGTGTTGAGTCGATTGCATATAATTTTAAACTTCCCTCAATAGCAACAAGGGTTGGTCATTTTCCCGAGACAATTAAACACGGCTACAACGGTTACCTTGCCGAGCCGGAAAATATTGAATCGATGTACTCGGTTATGAAAGAATTTTTAACCAATCCAATTCCACGCGAACGCGTTGAGGAACAGGCGCGCGATATGAGCTGGGATAATTACGCCAAAGCGATTTTAAATCATTAACTCTGCGCCCATTGCGTCAGAGCGGGAAAAATCTCTCGCAAAGCCGCAACGATCGCAAAGAAAACGGAGAATAAATGTCGAAGCAGCAATCAAAAAAAGAACAAAAAGAAGTAGGTTTTTCATTCTCAAAGATAGTCCCCGAAAAATTTCAAACTCCGGTTCTATTAATCTTGCTCTTGCTACTGATCTTGATCTTTTTCTCACCAATTACATTCGGAGATAAAACCACATCCTCCGGCGATTTGATACAGGTAAAAAGTTTACGAGAATATGTTACAAAAGATCGCGAGAATGTTTCTCTTTGGAATCCGCATATTTTTTGCGGAATGCCCGCCGTCGCTACTTCGATGTCGTTAAGGATATATGACATAACTGCCGTTGTTTATTCATATGTATCTAGAGCATACGCTGCGGCGTTCAATGATTACAATGCGATTTATACTTTTAGCTTTGTAATTATGGCTTTCACTGTGTTCTTTTTTATGAGGAGTTTCGGTGCGTCACGCGGAATCAGTTTTCTCGTTTCACTCGCAACCATTTTCAGTACGGGTATTGTTGTGTTGTTTTTTATTGGACACATATCAAAACTAATGAGTCTTGCCGTATTCCCGTTCATCTTAATGATGCTCTTTATATTTCAGAAGGGAATTAAACTTCTCGATGTTCTGCTCTTTGTTTTGGGATTACATCTTTTAGTAATAAGTATGCATGTGCAAATAGTATTTTATTTTGGGCTTTCCGCATTAATTTATTTTATTTATTTCTTCGCCCGCTCGTTTGCAACAAAAGATAAATTTTTACAAAAACAGTTATTCAAATCTTTTGGTATTGCCGCTGCTGCCGGAATAATTGCAGTGATGATGTCGTTCGATACTTATGCGCAGCTTTATGAATATAAACCATATTCAACGCGCGGTACAAAAAGCATTGTTGAACAACAAAGTCAAAGTACACAGCAGCAATCGGATTCATATGACTACAATACTAATTGGTCTTTTTCGCCGGGGGAAGTTTTGACATTCATTGTTCCTTCTTATTACGGTTTCGGAAATTCAACTTATCAAGGCCCGCTTTCCAACAATCAACCCACCGAAGTGAACACTTACTTTGGGCAAATGACAACTGTTGACATGGCTATGTACATGGGTGTTGTTGTTTTTGCGTTAGCACTGTTTGCTTTGTTTACAAGATGGAGAGAACCTGTTATTCAATTTTTCGGAATACTTGTAATTTTATTTTTGTTAATATCTTTTGGAAGAACATTCCCGACAGTATTTAATTTATTCTATTATTATTTCCCGATGTTCGACAATTTCCGGGTACCTTCAATGATTCTTCATGTGCTTCAAATTATTTTTCCAATTCTTGCCGGATTCGGAGTAATGAAAATTATTTCTCTGCGAGATGAAAAGAATATCAAGACAGAAAAAATATTAAAGAACGCGGCTATTGTTTTTGCAGGTCTTTTTGTTTTATCGTTGATTTTAAGCGGAACAATTTCAGGCTGGTTTGCAGATCGTGTTAAAGATTATGCAGCTACGTTGGGACAATCGCAGCAAGGTCAGTATTTTAACGCACTTGCGGAATATGTTGCCGATATGTTCCTCGGTGATTTAAATATTGCCCTTGTTTTACTCGCATTAACATTCGGCATCGCATATTTTTATTCTGCCTCAAAAATTAACCGGGATTTATTAATCGCCGGGTTTGCGGTATTGATTATCGTAGATTTATTTAGAGTCAGCAACCGCGGTTCCAATTATGTAGATGCGAATGAAATAAATAATATTTTTAAGGAACCTGAATACATATCATTTATAAAATCTCAAAATCACAAAGAACCATTTCGGTTATTCAATTTAAAGCAAGACGGTTCAATGGGATCAATTCAGAGAAACGCCAACTTTAATGTATATTTTCTTCAAGAAGATCTTTTTGGATATTCAGCCGTTAAGCCAAGAAGTTTTCAAGATATTACCGAAACAGTTGAATTGGTTAATCCCACCTTATGGAACATGCTCGGAGTAAAGTATATAATTACCGACAAGCCATATCAATTCGAAGGCAGGTTTACTCCCGTTCATCAATCGCAGAATACATTTATTTTAAGAAATGAAAATGCTTTGCCGAGATTATACTTTGTTGACAGCGTAGCCCAAAAACTCGGCATCGAAATTTTAAATGCTGTTAAAAACAATTCATTCAACCCCAAGCAGCTTGCTTTCGTTGAAAAACTCGACTTTAAATTAGATAAAGCCGATTCAAACTCAACAGCACAAATAAAGAATTATACAGACGAATCTATTACCGCAGAAACAAATTCTTCCAGAAATAGTTTTATGTTTTTCGGTACAACATATTTACCGGGTTGGAAAGCATTTATAGACGGCAGCGAAACACAAGTTTATAAAACCAATTACGGATTTATGGGTGTGGTAGTTCCGCAGGGCCAACACAATGTTGAATTTGTTTATGCACCTGAAAGTTTTGAGATAGGTAAAAACATATCTCTAATTCTAAACATACTTTTATTCGGCGGAATCGGCATTGTGATTTTCGTGAATAAAAAGAAATCAGCAAAGTAAATTCATAAATGCTCGAACGTTTAAAAAGTACAGTACGTCATACTTTTATTTATAGCTTAAGTAACATTGCACCTAAGCTTGTGGGTGTAATATTATTACCGCTTTACACTGCTAAACTAACCCGCGCTGATTTCGGAAACTGGGATTTGATTGATATTACTATTCAAATCTTATCGGAAATATTAATTCTTGGTCAGGCAAGTTCGATAATTCTCCTCAATAATTCAGACGAGTATAAAAACAAAAAAAACACCGCGTTTTTTACTTTAAGCGTATTCCTTCTACTCGCAAGCAGTTCTGTTGTGATTTTTGCGGAGACTTTTACTTCTCTTTTTGCCGATATATTCAATAATTCCCAAATACAATCTTATTATGTACGAATTGCCGCATATACGATTTTGCTTCGAGTAATGAACAATCTTTTTCTTGCAAAAGTCCGCGCCGATGAACAATCTGTTTTCTTTACTATAGTTAGCGTAATAAGAGTTTTAACAACAACAGCAATTACAATTTATCTTGTTGGATTTTTGAATCACGGAATAACCGGAATTTTGTTCGCGGGCTTACTTGGAGAATTTTTAGTTATAATAATTTTACTTTTCAAAGCTATTCCTCAAATGCATGCGCGATTAGATTTTGAAATGCTGAAAGTAGGAATAAAATTCGGTTTGCCGCTTGTATTCGGTTCCGTCGGATTTATGCTGCTTAATTTAAGCGACCGCTACATTATAAAATTTTTGATTGGTGCGGAAGCAAATGCTTTGTATGGTCTGGCTTATCGCGTATCCGGCGTGTTAAATATGTTCTTGGTTTTACCCTTTTCTCTCGGACTTTTACCGATTGCATATAAATATTACGGCATGCCGGACGATAAAAGATTGTATAGTAAATTAATGACGTACTCTTCTTTCTTTTTTGTTTGGGGATTTGTGTTTCTATCGTTGTTTAGTAAAGAAATAATTTCCATCCTTTCGGAAAAACCTCAATATGAAACAGCATATATTGTGGTGCCAATAATTCTTCTTTCATATGTTTTAAGCGGCATGAGATTAAATGCGCAAATAGGAATGATGTTAACAAAGAATACAAAACCAATCGCGTGGATAACAATAAGTGCGGCAGCATTAAACATTCTCCTCAATTTTATATTTATCCCTCTTTACGGAATTACCGCAGCCGCAGTCAATACCTTGATCGCGTTTGCCGTTTTCTATTTTGTAACTCAAGTAATTTCCAATAAATATTTTAGCGTACCCTACGAGAACAAAAAATTATTCTTGTTGTTGATAATCGGAACCGCGTTATCTTCTATTATTTATTTCATGCCTGATACTAATTTATTCTTATCAATTATTATAAAATTTTTTATTACGGCAATTTTCCCTTTCATTCTATTACTTTTTAACTTTTATGAAAAAGCAGAATTAGAGATTTTAAAAAGCCCAAAGAAAATTTTGGAATTCGTAAAAGGGATTTTCAATCAAGGCAGTAAAGACAAAACGAACATCGAATCAAATATTGATTTATGAAAAAAGTATTAATTATAACATATTACTGGCCGCCTTCGGGTGGAATTGCGCTCCACCGCT
>CAZRMG010000121.1:0-7784 GCA_964601095.1 uncultured Melioribacteraceae bacterium
TCCGTCCCAACAATACTCTTCAATACTTCTAACAATAGTATCGCGCAACTTATAAATGTCATCCTTCATTACTTTTAAATAATCGAGCAATTCGATTAACCTATTAAGCATTGCTACATAGAACATTGCACCCCAAACGCTTTCGCCGCCGTCATCGCCGCCGATATAGTCTAAAGTATCATTCCAATCGCCTCTGCCAAAAACGGGAAGATTACGTTTTGTTAGATTGTTCTTAACAAATTCTACTACTGCAAATAGATGGTCTAAAATTGTTCCTTCCTTTGTATCAACAAACGGGGCTTTTTTATCTAGAATGGAAAAGTCGCCAGTTTCTTTAATATATTCAGTAACAGCTAGGATAAACCAAAGCGGGTCGTCGCAGTGTTTTGTTAATTCACCGCCGCCGTCATTATAAAAATGGTGATATACCCTACCATCTGAAAACATTTGTTTCGCCAAGAAGATTATTCGTTCGTAAGCTTTTTGCGGCTGTGATATTGTAACTGCAATTACATCTTGCGATGTATCCCTAAAACCGAAACCGCGGCTAATTCCCCAATAATAAAAGCTTGCTACTCTTCCCACATCAAAAGCAACTTTTGACTGGTATTGAATCCAATAATTCATAAATGTATTTATTTCACTATCGGGTGTTTCTGCTTTTGCATGACTAAAGAAATTGTTCCAACGTTCTTTAATATCAAAAAGAGATTTTTCCGCGAGTTCAACATCATTAAAACGAGACGGTACTGAATCTTTCTTCTTATCAAAATCTATTTTAGAAATTACTCCGAGAGAGAAAATCACATCTTTGGACTCGCCGGGTTCAAGTTCGATATCTGTTTGAACAGCACCTACTGTATTCCCGAAATCAGTATCGCTGCACGACAAATTACCTGTTTCAATCGCTTCGGGATTGTTTTCATTTCTGTATAGCCCCAAAAATCTTTCGCGGAGTGTTTCATATTTAACAACTGGATGATTAACTGTAAAATATGCCCATTGGTCCCACTCCTGGTTTTCTTGCTGCTGTGTTCCGTTTGAATTTGTAACCCAATAAGTTTTTGTTGCAAAGATTGAATTGTTTTTCTTATCAAAATATACGCGGTTAAAATGCTGGTCGTCGCATTGATTTATAAGATCAACTAAACCGTGTCCAAGTGCAAACTCAACATATCCATACAATGAAAGACTACGTTTTCTTTTTGAGTTGTTTGTAATAACTGCTTTCCAGATTTCCCTATTATCATCGAGAGGAACAAAATAAACAACCGACGATTTTATATCATTAATTTCCGATTCAATACTGGTATAGCCAAAACCATGAATAGCTTTATATGCTTCAGGATTTTTTCCTACAGGCTGCCAAGACAAACTCCAAATTTCTGAACTCTCTTTGTCTTTAACATAAATATATTTACCGGGTCTATCGGGAGGTACATCGTTAATACGGTATCTTGTAATTCTGCCGTGAAGCGGATTCTTAAAATAACTTATACCGCCTGCGTTGTTAGAGATTGTTGTAAAATAATTATCGTTATGTAAGTAATTAATCCACGGTGTTGGTGTATTAGTATTTGTTATTATAAACTCTTTTCCATCTTCTGAAAAATGACCGTATTTCATTTTTTCTCCGCAGTAAACAAGTTCAGGATAAAACATTCTCAATCGTTTCTTGACTGATTATCAACAACTAACTATGAAAGAGAAGTAAATCTTATTCGTTTATTTTCTTCAAAAATTAACCGGTTTTAAGTTATGGATTAGCACATAAAAAGGCAAACATTTTTTTTGATAATTTAACAAAATCAGCATTGTCTTCCCCGGATTGGAGAAAGTTTATTTCTTTTGGAAATTTTCCACCAGTTAGAGGAATTTCTATAAATAGATTAAAGTTGGAATCGGACTTTGGATAGGGTTAATCCATCAACGATTCTAAACGGAAATTGGAAGACTGAAAAACTCTTCGAGGATTAATGAGGCGGCACCGACAGCAACCGAGTAATGATGAAATTTATCGGCTTCAATATTAAGCGCATTGCTTGTTATCGATATTACGCGCATTTCAATTTCTTTTCTGATTGCTTCAATAACAACATCCTTCAATTCGGAAACTACGCCGGTTATAATAAGTGTATCGGGATTTAGCAATGCAACTGCAGGCGCGATTGTTTGTCCTACAATATTCCCAATAATAGAAAAAACGAGTGTTGCAATATGGTCGCCAGATTTTGCCGCTTCCAAAAGCATTTCGATATCAATTTCTTCGATTGAGGACGAATAATTTTTTAGGATTTCACTTTCTGCCAACCTGCTTCGATTTGTCGATAATATTTCTTTTAACGTTGGTAAATGAGGATACAATTCTCCGGCACAAAAAGTTGAACCCCTATAGAGTTCACCGTTTATTACGATGCCTATACCAAGTCCGCTTACATTCTTATCTATCTCAACAAGAATGATAAGATAGTTTTTCTTAACTAATCCATTCCCGTTCCATTTAAGTCCGACGGCAGCAGCGTTTGCATTGTTTTCAATCAGAACATGGAAAGGTAAATCACTTAATTTTTCAAGCAACGGGAAATTCATTTCCGGCAGTACACTCGACATCGAGACCAAACCTTTTTTGCAGTTAACAATACCTGCGAACGCAACGCCAAGTCCTAGAACTTTTTCAATATCAATTTTATTTTCTGCTATAATTTCATAAACAACTTTTTTAATTGTAGCAGCTAATTCGTCAACGGTTCTGCCGGTTTCAAGTTTCATAATTTTTTTTGCAATCATTCCGCCGCTGAAATCCAGAATTACCGTGGTCATTTCACCGACTTCAATATCTAAACCGATTACATAAGCAGATTCTTTATTCAATGTCCAGATAAATGGTTTCTTACCTCCTTTTTTTGTGGAGTCTCCTTTACCATAAAAAGACACGAAAGATTTAGCCGATAGAACTTTTAGAATATTGAAAATCGTGGAGGGACGCATGCCGGTTATTTTCACCAAATCCGTGCTTGAAATAATCTGATGCTTTTGAATGAGTTTTAATACAAGTTGTTCGTTAATATCTTTAACAACACTGGCATGAAACGAAAGTAATTTTTTTTCAGTCATGATTGTTCACAATTTACCAATTCTAATTTCAAAATTAATAATAACTAAGATTTTTTTATAGAACAATTAATTTATTGTTAATTCATCAATGAACAGCCAGCATTTTCCCCCGGCTGCAATATGCCAAGGCGGACAAACACCGACATTCTTTGCCGATAATTTTATGAAGCGCGCTTTTACTCCGTTGAGTTCAATTGGAAAATCTTTTAGCCCCGGCTCACTTTTAGATTCTTCTGCATGATTAATTATTTCAAATACTTTTTTAAAATTATTTCCGTCATCCGAAACAAAATACTCCACAGATGCTGGGAAGAAAATCCATGATCTTGTATTCTGCAAAAATGATGCACTTATTAATGAAATGTTCTGAATGCTGCCAAGATCAACAACAACTTCGCAGTCAACACCTTCATATCCCTGCCAGGCATCGGTATGGAAATTCATAGAACCTTTAATGCCGTCAATCAATCCCAATCCGCCGCCGCCGGTATAATTATGATGATATTGCGATTTAATTTTTACACTTCTTCCATCGGGAATTTTATTAAAATTGGCAGTGACAACTTTACTATAATTTCCATCCTTGAAACAAACGGCTTTCAACGTTAAAGTATTATTTACTGTTATCGGCTTCGAATAAATATTTTTATTTTGAATTGGATCAGTGCCGTCGGTAGTGAAATAAATAATCGCTGAATCGTCAATTGATGAAATTGTAATTGTTATAGGATCTCTGAAAACTCTTTCTCCCGATGTTAAAAAAGGAACAGCAACAAACGGTTTTAATATTAACGAAACAGGTCGCGATTCTTTTTCAATTCCCCATTTACTTGGTTTTGATCCCATTACCAAAACAAGTTCTCCGCCTTCAACAACATCGGAATGTTTGATATATGAGTAATGATATTCTTTGTCGTTGAGTTTTGCAGATTGTATATAAATGTTTTTATCCGAAAGATTTTTAGCAATAATGGTAAAGTTATTTTTGCCGCCGGCATTAAAAGTTACTTCTTCAAAAAACGGCTTACCTATTATATAATTTCCGTCGCCGGGAACAACGGGATAAAAACCCGCAGCGCTCAGTACAAACCATGCAGACATTTGCCCGCAATCTTCGTTGCCGCAAAGTCCGTCGGGTTTATCGGTATAAAGAGTTGAACAAATCTCATGAACTCGTTCCTGTGTTTTCCACGGCGCTCCTGCATAATTATATAAATACGCCATATGGTGGCTCGGTTCATTTCCGTGAGCGTACTGCCCGATAAGTCCTGTAATATCCGACTGTTGTCTTCCGGTAAGCTGCGGACTTGTAGTGAACAATTCGTCAAGCTTGGAAATGAATTTTTCATCACCGCCCATAAGATTTATCAAACCGTTCACGTCTTGCGGAACAAAAAAACTATACTGCCACGAATTCGCTTCAGTATAATTTCCGCTTACGGAATAAGGATCGAATGGCTCGAACCATTTACCGTTCTTTTTCGGGCGCATCAATGAAGTTGACGGATCAAAAACATTTGTATAGAATTTTGCCCTTTCAATAAAATAATTATAATCATCTTTCTTGCCGAGGTCTTTGGCCATCATAGCGATGCACCAATCATCATAAGCATATTCAAGAGTTTTTGAAACACTTTCGTTTTCGAGATCGGAAGGAATGAAGCCCATGTCTTTATAAAATTCCAAACCGTGATGGTTTTGCATAGCGCTTTTTTTCATAGCCTCGTAAGCTTTCTCAACATCATAATTTCTAATTCCTTTGAAATATGCATCGGCAATAACCGGTATTGAATGATAACCAATCATAGTTCCAGTTTCATTCGAAGCCAATTCCCAAACAGGCAGAAGCCCTTGCTCATCGTATTTTTGAATTAACGATTTAACCATATCGTTTGCTTTTTTCTCGTCAATAATTGTGTACAAAGGATTTGCCGCTCTGAAAGTATCCCACAAAGAATAAACTGTGTACATACATCCGTTCTGTACAGAATGTATTTTTCCATCCATTCCAATATATGATCCGTCAACATCGGAAAGGATATTTGGGTTTAATAAAGCATGATACAATGCGGTATAAAACACTGTAAGCTTTTTTACATCATTACTTTTTACTTTTATAGTAGATAGTTCCTTATGCCATGCGTTATCAGCTTGCTTAACTATTTCATTAAAATTCCAACCGGAGATTTCCTCTGTTACATTTTTTTCTGCGCCTTCAATGCTTGTATGAGAAATTCCAACTTTAATAAGAATTGCTTCGTCAGTCGAAGTGTTATACTCAACAAATGCTTTTAGATTTTTTCCTTCGGCAGATTTTTTTTCTTTCGAAATATTCCCGTCTTCAACTATTCCAAATGATTTAAACGGTTTTGAAAACTCGGCGTAAAAGTAAACGCAGTGAATTTTAGCCCAGCCCGAAGAACGCCTGTAACCTTTTATTGTTTTATTATCAACAATTTCAATGCGGCTGTCCAATACCATATCTTCTATGCCGTGCAGAAGATCAATGATAATATTAGCTTTTTCTGATTTAGGAAAAGTATATTTATGAAAACCTGCACGAAGCGTGGTTGTTAATTCTGCTTTTACATTGTAGTCATCAAGAATTACAGAATAATAGCCGGCTTTTGCAATTTCATTTTTGTGATCAAAGCGCGAACGGTATCCCGCATCTGGATTATCTTTTGTACCGGGTTCTATTTTCAGTTCTCCCGTCGTGGGCATGAATAAAATATCCCCGTAATCTGCGCAACCGGTTCCGCTTAAATGTGTATGGCTGAAACCGATAATTGAATTATCGGAATAATGATAACCCGAACACCAGTCCCAACCTTTTGTATCCGTATCGGGACTAAGCTGAACCATTCCGTTAGGAAGTGTTGCGCCGGGATAAGTGTGACCGTGCGCGTCCGTTCCGATTATTGGATCGACATATTTTGTATAATTTGTTTGAGCATAAACGTTAGTAATCATTGCAATAAATAGCACTGCAAAAATCTTTTTCGACAAAATTATATTTTTCATAAACTTCCTTTCAACGAATTATGAATTCACCTTTTTCAAAACTCCAATCGTTACCGAAATAGCCTGTACATTTTATACCGCTTTCTTCGGATTTGAGAATATCCGAATTATAAATAACCACATCAGGAAAACCCATGTATTGATCGTGATAGAGAGTGAAATTTGCAAGTTTCATTCCTTCGGCACCTGTTCCCGATACAGCAGCTACATATGCTGTTTTGCTGTCTGCTCTCGGACGGATAAATAAACATGCATAATCTTTACCAACAAGCTCTTTGCCGCCTATTTTGATTTTTTTACCATCAACTTGTACGGGTGAACCATTGAGTAATTTATTCCACACCGAATTTGTTTTTGAATTTCCGAAGAGAACAACGCTTCTGTCTTTATATTTTTGTGCGTCAAATTCATCATCTCTTATTATTTCTATAGAACTGTTTCCCCTGTACCAAATTTTTTCGGCATCAAAGTTAGCTTTTTCGTAAGCCCATTCATTTTCTTTTTTATTGCCTTTAGTTCCGTAAACGAAAACTGGGTTAACATTTAATACTTCTCTAAAATTTCCGCAGCGTAAAGGATTTTTGTTTCTTTCGTCAGGTTTGCCAGTCAAACTCCAAGTTCCGTTTACTTTTTGTAAATAGATTTTCCCGTGTTCAGGGATATTAATATCGGGAATTATTTGATCATCCAACTCCACCCAAACCGGATTGCCTGCTGTAAAAATCGATGCATCTATCGAAAGCATTTCGATATTTTCTGTTGTGCCGGTAAATTTTCTGTTGCCTGTTTCAACATGAATATTAATTTTACTTATTTCCTGCTGTTTAATTTGATTAATTATTTCAATCCAATAATTTTTTGAAGAAACCGCGGGATTAGCAGTTGTAAAATCAATCATCTTAATTTTTTCTTTACCGGGTACTGCGTGATGGGCGAAGAAATCAAACATCGGCATCCAGTCGACGCAGGCCGCGCCGGGCTCGTCAGAATTATCCCACCAATGCCCAGCGCCGGGTTCAAGATGGAAAATAAAATCTTTGTGGAATTTTGACAAGTTGGCAACCATCGATTCGGATTGCTCAGGTAAAACATTATCGTCCATATCGCCGTGAATAATATAGATACCGTTACGTTTAAGATTAGTTGTAAAAGCATAAGTATCGCTTTGCTTGGCTGAACGTATAAGCATTTTTCTAACATCATTAGTATCCTGAACCGGTCTAATTCTATAAGACCAAATACTAATCCATCCGGCACTCGGACCAATGGCAGCAAATTGATCGGCATAATTTACACCCAACTGCCATGTGCCGTGTCCGCCCATCGAATGGCCTGTTAAGTAAATTCTGTTTGGATCAATATCAAATTTTTGTTTGGCAATATCCAAAACTTCCAACGCATCAAGTCTTCCCCAATTTTCCCAATTGTAACCGTATGGGCGGCGGTTTGTAGGAGCCACAGTTATTCCCCAGTTTTTATGACCGTATGCATTTGCTTGCCCGAGAGCTTCAACACCTGCACCGTGCAGACTTAAGAACAATGCAGGTTTTCCCTTCAAACCAATCGGAGGATTAACAGCATAATATTGAACACTGCCATCAATTTTACTTATAAATGTTTCTCTGCGAATTGCATCGGGATACAAT
>CAZRMG010000122.1:0-841 GCA_964601095.1 uncultured Melioribacteraceae bacterium
TAATGCATTGGTGTATCGGTTAATGTTTCTGGTTTTTCATAAACTAAATTTTCTTTCGTGCAGATGTTTTCCTCTGCAATAACTTCTTCGTAATGTTTTTCTTCTATTAAGTTTTTCTCATTCATAATGTTACCCCCGCAAATTTTTCTTCAAGTTTATTAAGAACTTCTTCCGGAGTAGGAACAATACCGCCCATTCTTCCGTGAAATTCTACAGGGATTTTACCGTTAACTGCAAGCCGAACATCTTCAACCATTTGTCCCGCGTTCATTTCCACAACGAACATACCTTTAACTTTTTCCGATAGTTTTGACAATTGTTCATAGGGATATGGAAATAATGAAATAGGTCTGAACACACCTGCTTTAATTCCTTTTTCACGTGCAAGATGAGCGGCTTTAGTACAAATGCGTGCAACCAATCCGAAAGCCACAAAAACAATCTCGGCATCATCGCAGTCAATCATTTCATATCTTATTTCGTTGTCTTCTATTTCTTTATATTTTTTTTGAAGATGGTTATTAATCTCTTCCATTTTTTCCGGTTCCATATGAAGAGATGTGATAATATTTCTTTCACGCGATTTTGGTTTTCCGACAGTTGCCCATTCGGGAATTTCATTACTTCTCGGTATGGCTTCGAACAATTCAACTTTTTCCATCATTTGTCCCAAAGCGCCGTCGGCAAGAATCATAACAGGGTTGCGGTATTTAAATGCGAGGTCGAAACTAAGTTTTACAAAATCAACCATTTCTTGAACTGTAGATGGTGCAAGAGTAATCAACCTGTAATCTCCGTGTCCGCCGCCTTTTACGGTTTGAAAATAATCGCCTTGCGAAGG
>CAZRMG010000122.1:851-4757 GCA_964601095.1 uncultured Melioribacteraceae bacterium
AGTTCAGCACAAGCTATGTAAGAAATTCCTTCCTGCATTAAACTAATTCCCGGCGATGATGAAGAAGTCATAACTTTTTTGCCGGTGCCCGCAGCGCCGTAAACCATATTAATTGATGCAACTTCACTTTCTGCTTGCAGTACAACCATTCCGGTTTTCTTAAAAGCATGTTCTGTTAAATACTCTAAAACTTCAGATTGCGGTGTAATAGGATAACCGAAGTATCCGTCGCAGCCTGCCCTAATTACAGCTTCGGCAAGAGCTTCATTACCTTTCATTAATTTCAATTCTTTTTTCATGATGCCACCGTTACATTTATATCGCCCGATACGTTGGAAATTGTTGCTACATGTTCCTTCTTCTTATCGGTCTTTCGATAAACTTTAATTATACCTTCGGGACAAACAAGCGCACAATTAGTACAGCCAGTGCAGTTGTCCTCGATCTTCACGATATAATGGTAACCTTTTGAGTTAAGCTTGCGAGAAAGCTCTAACGAATCTTGTGGACACGCTACAGCGCAAAGTTCACATCCTTTGCATTTCTCGATATCGATGAGGATATCACCTTTTACTTTTGCCATTATTACCTCTAGTTATTTAAAACAAAAAAGGTTATAGTTTTGCTATAACCCTGTTATTTGGTTTATATTTTTGAAAAACATATTTCTACCAGAATTTGCTTCATAGTTTCCTGCTTCAAACATTTTAATATTAGAAACTAACGTGCCAAGAATCTATATTTTGGAAGTTGTAATTCTTCTAATTTTCGCCTTTTAAGTCAATTTTTCAATTTTCAGTGGATATAAAATCCAATATGATTTTTTTATTTAATCAAATAGTTTTCATTAGTGAGAAAGAAATCATTTTTTATGAGAAAGACGGCATTACCCGACATTCTCCTCCAAAAATAATTATTTTTTGAAGAAGTGCAAGTATCGAATATTTTTTATTGAATAAAAAAAACCCGGTATCAAAACCCGGGTTTTATAAAAAAGTACATTTTATCATATCATTTTAGCAAAACCAATTTCTTTGTTTCTATAAATTCATTTGTTTGCATTCTATAGAAATAGACACCGCTAGATAAATTACTTCCATTGAATTTTATTTCGTAATTGCCCGGCATTTTTTCTTCATTCATTAAAGTTGTTACTTCTCTGCCTAAAACATCATAGATTTTCAAAACGACTTTCGTGGTACTAATAATTTTGTATTGAATTGTTGTAACGGGATTGAAAGGATTGGGATAATTCTGCTCTAAAGAGAAATCACTTGGAACATTTTGCTTTTCTTCATTAATGTTTGTTAACAAAAAACTATTTCCCGTATCATTAATTATAAATCCTTTTTCGCCGCAGGCCCAAACGTGATTATTATAGTAGGTTGCACAGTTATAAAATCTTAATTCCCTATGAATTACTTCCCATGTTAAAGCGCCGTCTGTAGTTTTTAATATTACTCCGTGTTCAGGGGCAATATATTTCCCGTCTGCAAAAGCATACATTGTATTTTCATCTATTACAACAACATCTTTTAATTTATC
Source organism: uncultured Melioribacteraceae bacterium (assembly GCA_964601095.1). Lineage (GTDB taxonomy): Bacteria > Bacteroidota > Ignavibacteria > Ignavibacteriales > Melioribacteraceae > JAEWUC01. The sequence goes on from CAZRMG010000122.1 coordinate 2,397, forward strand.
AATATTTTTATTCCAGGCAGCACTGTACTTTTCATAATTATCATATAATTCAATCCAATCGCTTCCACCGTTTGTTGTTTTGTAGATATACTTATAATCATTATCATTAAAAAATATGAAACCAATATTCTCATTTATGAATTTTACTTTAATGAAATTACGGTTATCCTGCCAGCTTGCACCGCCGAATTGTTGTTGAAAATTCCACGTCTCTCCTCCGTCATTTGTTGTATAAACATATCTTTTTGATCCGACAGCCCAACCATTTTTATCATCCTTAAAATAAATTGAATAAAACGTTTTACCTGTTTCTCTAAACTTTTCAATCCAGTTTTTGCCCCCATCGGTAGTTCTGTAAATTACTGCATGTTGAGTTGGATCCCCATAATCCCCTTTATAGCCGCCGCAAAGCCAGCCGGTATTATCGTCGGTGAAGAAAATAGAGTAAATATAATCGCTGTTATTAATATTATTTTCCGACCACGTTCTACCATCATCTGCGGAGTTTAACAAAACTCCCTTTTCACCTCCAATCCAATAATTATTATTTGACGATAAATCTAAAGCAATAAGATTTTTTTCTGTTATGGGTTTTTCTTCAATCCAATTGTTTCCCCCATCTGCCGAACGAAGTATTGTTCCGTTTTCTCCGCATATTATTCCGGTGGTATTATTGAAATCAATACCGTAAATATTTTTTTCAAAATTTGATTTTGATGCATAAGTAAGTGTTTTACATTGATCTGAAGAGCATAACAAATTATTCCCGAAAGAAATTAATCCTTTACTATTTCCCCTGTAAATATTACAAGTGATATACCACTTTAGTCCATCATAGGAATAGATAGAATTGAAAGGATCCGGTGGTGAAGCTAAACCATCTTGCTGCATTTTAAGATCCGGGTAAATATTGATTTCCGTATCTGCCCAATAATTGTTAGTTGTTATTGTAAATGGAATTTTAGCATCGATAAAATCATCCCAAAAATATCCTGCTGCCACACAAATATTTTCATTCATTTCAATTTGTGTTACTATCGGTTGAAAGCCGTTGAATTTGTCGAGCTGATTTTTAGAATTCCAAAGCAATACCGGCTCAGAACCATCGGTATTTACTTTCCAAATTCCAGTGTTGTTTTGTGAAATAAAAATTTTATCCTGGTATTTTTCAAAACACATAATAGTTCCGTTATCAAAACCTAGATCTATCTTTTCCCAAGTAAAACCGCCGTCTGTAGTTTTATCAACTTCGGGGAATGAATTATTTGTATAATTTATGTACCCGACATTGTTATTCTCAAACTCAATTTTGTTTATAGAAGAATATCTTTTGTTATTATTGAAAATTTCTTGCCAGTTATTTCCGCCATCTGTTGTTCTATAAATTGTAGCAACATTCAATGTATCGTTAACCCACTTATCACCCGATGCCCAGCCGGTATTGTAATCAATAAATGTAATAGATTTAAATCTTACATGCGGATAATTAACCCCGGCATAATCCCAATGAAAAAGGATTTGAGTTTCCCAGGTTTTTCCACCGTCTATAGTTTTATGAATTGCCCCGTCTGCAGAATCAAAAATATCACCTCCAGTAACTATCCATCCCGTATTATCATCAATAAAGAACAAATCGCGGATTGCGCTATAGCCAATACTTTGACCTTCCCAATTTTTTCCACCATCAGTTGTACTTAGTATTGTTCCCAAAGAACCAACTACCCAGCCGACATTTTCGTTAATAAAGAATACTTTAAATAAAGGATTTGATTGAAGTTCCGGATTGCGAGTTTTGAATTGCGGATAAAGATTTGCTGCCAAAAGAAAAAAAGCCAATACAATTAGACATGCACGTTTCATTTCCTTTCTCTATTTTTTATTTGGAATGACTTTATTAAAAATAATTAATCACGAAATCATCTTAGGTTACATAAAGTAGTACTAACTTTATGATACTGCTCTGCTTCTTTTACCCTTATTAAAAATAAATATTTTTATTTTAATGACAATAACTAAAATTCAGCGGTTTACATTTCGCTGAACAAAAAGGGAAGTACTTTTGTTGAGTTGAATATTAATAACAATAGTAATTAGTTATAAAACTAATATGACTTGGACTTGCTGTTGTTTATATAATCGTAAAAGCTTGTTAAACCAACTCTGCGTGTTTATCTGCATGGTATGAACTGCGCACAAGCGGAGAAGATTCCACTGCTTTAAATCCTATTTCCAAACCGTAATCTTTATAGAATTTGAATTCATCCAATGTAACATATCTATTAACAGGCAGATGATTTTTTGTAGGTTGAAGGTATTGCCCGATGGTCATAATATCGCAGCCGCTGTTGAAAAGATCTTTCA